>JAWOIR010000251.1:0-3165 GCA_046484545.1 Anaerolineales bacterium | reverse complement strand
TTTTTTCAGAATTCATGCTGGTAATTATTCCTTACAGCCAAAGATAGAGAATTTTTATACAATTGCCACCAGACACGTTCGTGACAAAAAGAAACGAGTCGCAATAGAAGGGTAATTAAATAAGGATATCTGCCTGTTTTTTTCGGACAGGCTATTGAGACAAATTTCAAACTGTTTTATAGGGATTTTGGTCTCGATACGCCTGCGATAGGTGAAATAGATGCAGGCGCATCGAGATTCTTCGCCTACTCGACCAATAAGGCCTATCTAGGTCAAACTGTGCGGCAAGCAGTTAATCCACAAAACGGTATTTCAACAAAGCCCAAACCGCCTCAAAAGCATCGCGCAGGCCGATTTTTTTGCCTTCAGAATACTCGCGCGGGTTGAAACTAATCGGCACTTCGTACAGGCGCACGTTGCGTTTCAGGATTTTGGCGGTAAATTCCGGCTCGAAATCGAAACGGTTGGCGCGCAGTTTCATATCCTGAACAACTTCGCGTTTAAAAACCTTATAGCCGGTTTCCATATCCGTCAGGATGTTGTTATACAGGATGTTGGTCATCAAGGTCAGCAATTTGTTGGCGACCATGTTCCAGAACAGGATGGCCCGGTGCGGCGCGCCCAGGAAACGGGAGCCATAGACCACATCCGCCACACCTTCTTCTATCGGCTTGAGCAGGGCCGGGTAATCGCGGGGGTCGTACTCCAGGTCGGCATCCTGAATCAGGAAGACATCGCCGCGCGCATTTTGCAAACCGGTGCGCACCGCCGCGCCCTTGCCCTGATTCTTCTCATGCAGGATGACACGCACATTATCCTTGCCATCCATCTCAGCCAGGATATCGCGGGTTCCGTCTTGCGAGCCATCATCCACCAACAGGATTTCCCAGACCAGGCCGGTGGCCTGCACCCGGCGGACAATTTCTTGCACGGTATTCTTTTCATTATAGACAGGGATTATCACAGAAAGGTTCATGGGCGGTATTATACCCGCTGACATGCTATAATCTTATCAGCGTCTATGATTAATTATCCTTTTTCTTCGGCAGGTGAATATGTCCCTTAATGCCAACTTTCCTGCGCGTCCAACAACCTCCAGCAGCGCACCAAATTTTGTCCCGCCGCCCATTACCCGCATCGACGATACAGGTCTCTCACAACTGTGGCTGCAAGACCTGGCCCTCAAGATTCTCTACTTTCAGGGCTACCTTTCCGGGTTCAAAGTGGCCGAGGAAATCGCCCTGCCCTTCGCCGGTGTCACCGACCTGATTCTAGAATCGCTCAAACGCGAGAAACTGGTCGAGGTCAAATCATCCTCGATGGGCCTGGGCGAAGGCTCCTACCAATACGCCATTACCGGCGCGGGAATCGAGCGCGCCCGTGAAGCCCTCGAACGCAGTCAATACGCTGGCCCGGCCCCGGTGCCGATAGAAATTTACAACAAATCCATCCGCCAGCAAAGCCTGCAGCGTATCCCTGTCACCGCCCGCACCATGCACCAACTGCTCTCACAACTGGTGCTATCCAAGACCACCTTCGAGCAACTCGGCCCCGCGCTCAACTCCGGCACGTCGATTTTTCTTTACGGCCCGCCCGGCAACGGCAAAACCAGCGTAGCGCGCGCCTTTGGAAGCCTGATTCTGACCCAAAACATGTTCATCCCCTACGCGCTTTATGTCGATGGGCAAGTCATCAAATTGTATGACTCGGTCAACCACCAGCGCGCAAAAGACGACGATTCCACCGCATCCGGGACCGGCTCGCTGCGCGCCGGCGGCAAACGCGACCCGCGCTGGGTCTACATCAAACGCCCCTTCATCGTCGTCGGCGGTGAACTGACCCTGGCCGGTCTCGACCTGGTCTTCGACGACACCCACAAATATTACGAAGCCCCTTTCCAGGTCAAGGCCACCGGCGGCATCTTGCTGATTGACGATTTTGGCCGCCAGCAAGTGCGCCCGCGTGACTTGCTCAACCGCTGGATTGTGCCGCTCGAAAACCGGGTCGACTTCCTGACCCTGCACACAGGCCGCAAAATGGAAGTGCCCTTCGATGTACTGGTCGTCTTCTCGACCAACCTGCCGCCCAAAGACCTGGTCGATGAAGCCTTCCTGCGCCGCCTGCGCCACAAAATCGAAATCGGCGACCCATCCTACGAGGAATTCCGCGAAATCTTCCGACGCGTGGCCCAGGCCAAAAAAGTCAAATACAATGACCAGGGGCTGGCCTACCTGCTGCAAGAGTGGTACATCAAACGCAATCGCAAACTGCGCGCCTCGCACCCGCGCGACCTGTGCGACCAGATTATCGACATCGCCCGCTACATGAATATCGAACCCGAAATGAACCGCGAACTGCTCAGCCGCGCTGCCGCTTCGTATTTCGTTGAGTTGTGATGTTCCCCGATTTACCCCGCCCCACCGTCTTTGCCCATCGCGGCGCATCGGCCCACGCGCCGGAGAACACCCTGGCGGCCTTCCAACTGGCTCTCGAACACGGCGCAGATGCCATTGAATTCGACGTCAAACTGACCCAGGACGGCCAGGTGGTCGTCCACCACGACGCCACGCTCGAGCGCACCACCGATGGACAGGGCCGCCTGAAAGATTTCACGCTGGCAGAACTGAAAAAACTGGACGCCGGGGCCTGGTTCAGCGAAACATATCGCGGCGAGCGCATCCCCACCCTGGCCGAAATCTTCGAGACGGTTGGCGATAAGCTCTTTATGAATATCGAACTGACCAACTACGCCGCCCCCTTCGATAAATTGGTGGAAAAAGTCGCGGAACTGGTCGAGCGTTACCACATGCACGAGCGGATTCTGTACTCGTCCTTTTTACCGCACAACCTGGTCCGCGCGGGCGCACTGACCCCCGGCCTGCCTCGTGGACAACTGGCCCTGCCCGGTCCCGCAGGCTGGTGGCAGCGCCGCTGGGGCAACTTCCTGCAACTGCAAGCCGACCACCCCTTCCGCGCCGATGTCAGCGCCGCCAGCGTCAACCGCTCGCATGCCCGCGGACGGCGCGTCTACGTCTGGACGGTCAACGACCCTGAAGAAATGCGCCGCCTGCAATCCCTGGGCGCAGACGGCATCATCACCGACGACCCAAAACTGGCCCTGTCTGTGCTTGGGCGATAGCCTGTTATTTTCTCTACACCAACCTG
>JAWOIR010000173.1:0-11530 GCA_046484545.1 Anaerolineales bacterium | reverse complement strand
GGGAGAGTTGTACGGTTCGAAGATGTCGGCGTCGAGGGCGCGCGAGAGGAAGGTGTTGTCGACTCCGTAGAACAGGTCGGCCAGCGGCGCGGATTTGCTCAGGATGGCTTTGTTGAGGGCCGAGCCGGTGTCGCCGCTTTGCAGGAAGGTGACGGTGACGTTGTTGGCTTCTTCAAAGGCGCGAATGACTTCTTCGCTGATGGCGAAGGAGTCGTGGGTCATGACGGTTAATGTTGAAGGCCCTTCGACTTCGACTGCGTCTCCGCTCCGGGCGGGTTGCGGGGCGCAGGCGGCAAGGGTGAAGATGAGTAGGGTGAGGGTAAGAAAGAGTTTTTTCATGGGGTGGTCTCCTGTAAATAGAATTTCTTAACGCAGAGCCGCAAAGGGGCAAAGGCGCAGAGTCTCTTCTTTTTTCTTTGCGTCTCCGCATCTTTGCGTTAAAGATTTTGGCGAAGATGAACACAGAGCAGCAAGCCGCCTGTAAGTGAAACGATGGCCTTTTCTGCGGTCATGACATTGCTGACGCCGCGCGTTAGGTAGGGAGAGAGTGTTTCAGCCTTGAGCGGGTATTGCAGACCGTTGGTAACGATTCCTTCGGCGGGCGTGCCCCAGGCCAGCAGGGAAACAGTATCGCCGGGTTTGCCGCTGATTGCGCCTTGCGCATTGATGAAAAAGGCTTCGGTCTGCCCGTCGTCAACGCGGACGTTGGCTTCGATGCATTTTGGCGCGGAAAGCAGGACGAAAATGCCCAGCGAATGGTCGAGTCGTCCGCCGTAAGCGCCCAGGATGAGAATTGGGGCATAACCGATTTTCAGGGCATAATCAAGAGCCAGTTCGAGGTCGGTTTCGTCCTTCTGGGGCGGGTGGCGCTGGAGACTGGCCCCGGCGCGGGAAAATTTGTCCAGTTCTTCGTTGGTGAGCGAGTCGAAGTCGCCGATGAGCACCGAGGGGATTAATCCCAGCGCAACGGCATTGCGCGCGCCGCCGTCGGCTGCGATGAGCAGGTCGTCGGGGCGGACGAGTTGACGGGCAAGGTCGGGGTTGGGCGGATCGCCGTTGGCGAATAGGATGGCACGGGGCATAAAAAACATCCTCCCCGGCGTTGGGAGGATGTAAGCATAAGTCGAGCGTCCATCCCTACGCCGGTACTAACCGGATCAGGTTCTGCGGGTCGAGCGCATTACGCTCCTCTCGGCCTGTCGGGCAGGCTCCCCGTTCAATTGTTAATTGGATTGTATCTGGTATTGCGGATTAATTCAAGAGGGAAACAAACCCGTGGAAACCTATGCTTTTCTGCGACGAAGGAACACTACCAGGAATACCGACAAGACAACGATAAGCGCCAATCCACAGATTGCCAGAATCTGAACCAGGCGGATTTGCAAGACCGAAGGCTGAACTTCAAAACTCAAGAAAGCGGCGCGGTCGATCACAAAGCCCTCTGCCGATTGGGCGGTGACATCAATTTCAAGGCCGTAAATACCGCTTAAAAATGGCCTGACTGTCAACCGCGCTTCGCTGCCCTCGATATTCATCTCCAGCGTTTCGACACTGCCGTCCGGTTTGCGTAAAATCAGCCGGGCGGTTTGCAAAGGGACGGATTCGCCTGCCGCCGTCAGCGCAGCACGGATGTTGACAGCCTCTCCCAGGCGCGGAATGGTTTTATCCTGGCTGGCTTGCAACTGTGCCCCACCATTGAACTGGGCGGCCAGGGCAAAATCTGCGCCGCCGGGCGGGGTGGATGCTGTGGTTCGCAGGGTCACAATCCACAGGCCGGGTTTGGGTTGGTTGAAACCATAACCCAGGTAAATCATCGTGGAAGGGTCCTCGATACGCACCAGGCCATTTGTGACGGGGTCCAGCTCAATCTGGTTGCCGCTTGCGCCCGTGACAGTGATTTCCATCGAGCGCGAACTATCGAACAGGGCAAAGTTGGCCACGGTCACGTTGGCATCGATCGGAATGACCAACTCACGGGTCTCACCCAAGTCGATGTGTCCGGTAAATACCTGCGAAAACTGGGTTGAAACAGATGCGTTCGACCCGGCGGGCGGGTCAGCAGCGGCGTCGAATTCTCCGGGCGGGGTTTTAAGCAAAGGCGCGACAAACTCATCGAACACGTTTCTCGAAGTATTCAACTCAGTGTGCAGCAGGGCAATCTCGGCCACCGGCATGGGGATGGCCTTGACGCTGTCCACGGTAACAACTATATCAGACGGAACCGGGGTGCAGGGAGATTGAACCGCATCGAGCAATTTCGTTCCAGCCAGGGCATGGAACGGCACGCCTTGCCTGCGGACGATTTGCTGGTTGAATACCCCGACCATGTAACCCGGCTGAATTTCAAGGGTGGCGGGCAGCATCATCCCAAGCGCGGCAGGCAGCGCAGCGCAAGACGAACCCGCCATCGGCGTGCCGAGAATAATCAATTGGGCCACGTCATCTTCGGTCATCAACCTGTCAAGATAGTAGCGCGAAATCATGCCCCCCATGCTATGCACCAGCAAATCAACCTGTTCGGCCCCGGTGACTTCCTGCACGTTATCAATGTATTCAGACAAGATAACCGCATTTTGGGCAATGCTGTTGGTTCGGGTAAATGGGTCACTTAAGCTGCCCGTTTTCATGACCCCGCTCACCTGGCCGTCGCCCACGGCAAAACCGCTCACTCCCAGTTCGGCCAGGTAACCCTGCGGGCCAAGATAAAAATCCCAGGTGTGGAAATCGGCATTGAAGCCATGCACCATCACCACCGGGCGCGGGACGATGTTCACGGTCAGACTGCCCTCAGCCTGGGTTCCATTTACGAGAGCGGAGATCAAACGCCGAGGCTGTGCGCCGCCATCCGCGCCCCAATACCAGCCCAGGCTGGCGAACGGTTCAGATTCACAGGTGGATTGAGCAGCTTTAACGGTACAACCGGCTACGGGAAGCGTGGCCCCAGAAAGGTGAAAATCCACCCGGGTTTCGGCATTCACCGGCGATGGTAATTCGATACGCAACAGAACAGTATTTCCATCCACTAACCCCGAAAGCGGCTGGCCTTCATGGCCCAACAGGCTGATTTGGGCGCTTCCAGCCTGGCCGTAGGCAGGAGAAAGCAAGCCAAAAGCCAGAAATATCAATAATAAGAAAACCCCGGTTCGTTTTTTCATTTTGTCTCCCAAATAGATAACATTAAAAGTTATAAAGTAATTCTAGCATATGTCGGCTCTTTGAGAATTCCCGTGATACGGTCTTCTTTACGGCAAATGTCAGAGAACCCATGTCTTGATATAAAAGATGCATTTTTAATATCAGGCATAGGATGAATATTGCAATAACAAGGATGTTTGAATGAATCAAAGCGTAGTCCTTTGGTAAAATCATCCTATGATTGCTCGCATCCTGACCTTACCCCTTTTTCTTAGCCTTTTACTGGCCGCCTGCACCCGCTCTGCGCCGGTGGATACGGCCTTTACGCCCCTGTCGCCGGGTAACGTGGCCCGCTCGACTCTTTCCCCGGTGCAAACTTTCCTGTCGCCCACCCGCGCGCCTGGAACGCCCGTCCCCAGCCCGACGCCGGATAGGGAAGTTGTCCTGTTGCCGACCTTTACCCCACTGGCTACTGGCGCGCAATCTCTGGAACCCGAGCAGGTGACATACATCGTCCAAAGCGGCGATTTCCTGGGTAAGATTGCCCAGAGTTACGGCATCACCGCCGAGGAACTGGCCGAAGCCAATAACCTAAATATCTATGCATCCATTATCTATCCCGGTGACGTGCTGGTCATCCCCATCCCGCCGGAACAGGCCGCGCCCATCCTGGCTGCGCGGCAAGCTGTTTTGGCTGAATATTTCAAAATTATTCCGGATTCTGAACTGGTCTATTCACCGTTGGGGACCTTGCTCAACATCGAAGCCTACATTCGCCAACAGGGCGGCTACCTGGCTTATTATAAACAGGAAGTGGATGGCGAAATCCTGACCGGGGCACAAATTGTGCAGCGCGTAGCCTTAAATTACTCGGTCAACCCGCGCCTGTTGCTGGCCGTGCTGGAATATCGTAGCCAGTGGGTCACCAATGCCAACCCGGCGGCCTCGACTCTCGAAACGCCCATCGTTTACATTGACGATTCTCGCGTCGGTTTGTACCGTCAACTGGCCTGGACAGCCGACAAACTTAACGAGGGCTTTTACGGCTGGCACGAGGAAGGAATCGAACCCTTTACCCTGACCGACGGCACCCGGGTCGCGCCTCATCTCGGCGTCAATGCCGGGACAGCCGGGGTACAAAACCTGTTTGCCAAACTCAGCGACCAGGCTTCCTGGAAATTGGATGTCGGGCCAAACGGTCTGTATGCCACCTACAGCCAGATGTTTGGTTATCCCTTCGATTGGGCCATCGAACCACTCCTTCCCGCCAGCCTGAGCCAGCCGGTTTTTGTCCTGCCCTTTGAACCCGGCGATGTCTGGTCTTTCACTGGCGGGCCGCACGGCGGTTGGGACAGTGGTTCGGCCTGGGCCGCAATTGATTTCGCTCCGCCCGGCGAACCGCAGGGCTGCGTCTTGAGCGAGTATTGGGTCACTGCGATTGCCGACGGCCTGATTGTCCGCGCCGAAAACGGGTCTGTCGTCCAGGACCTGGACGGCGACGGTGTCGAGCAAACCGGCTGGAATATTCTCTACATGCACATTGACACCCAGGGCCGAGTGCATGCCGGTCAGCACGTCCGCGCCGGGGAGCGCATCGGACGCCCATCCTGCGAAGGTGGATTTTCCAACGCCACCCACCTGCACATCGCCCGAAAATACAACGGCGTCTGGATTGACGCCGACGCCCCAGGCCTGAACTTCATCATGGATGGTTGGTCGGTGCAGCGCGGTGACCGCGAATACAACGGATTCCTAAACAGAAACGGAGTCACCCTGCAAGCCTGGCAAACGGTTGGGCCAATCAACCAAATCCAGCGACCATGAAAAAACTGGTACTGCTTTTCTTACTGGTAACGCTGACAACCTCCTGCGCCGCACCCAACGGCGGACTGTGGGGAGATATTGCCACGCCTACGCTCCTGCCTTACACCGCCACCCCCACCCGCATCTCTTATGCGCTCGTACCAACCATTACGCCCACCCCCACCGCCACCCCGCAGATGGTTTTACCGCTCTCCGACACCCCCACCCCCGACGCGCTCCCCATGCCGACCCTGCCGCCTATCAACACCGCCGGGCCAATGCTCTTGTTGCGCTCCCAGAGTGGCGATACCATTGAAATTATTGCCAAACGCGCCAATGTAAAAGCCGAACAAATCATTTCAGATGTTATCCTGCCCGCTCCCAATGCCCTGCTCGACCCTGGCACGCAACTGCTCATGCCCGACCAACTGCGCCCCGAACGCACCAGCAATGGCCTGATGCTGCCCGACAGCGAGTTTGTGCTTTCCCCGGCCACCATTGGCTTCGATACCCAGGCCTATGTCATCCAGGCCGGTGGCTATCTCTCGCGACACAGCGACTACTTGATGAGCGCCGGTTTTGTTACCGGCGCGCAAGCCGTCGAACGCATCTCGTTTGATAACTCCATTAACCCGCGCCTGCTGCTTGCCATTATCGAACTCGAAAGCCGCTGGGTGCGCGGCACCCCTAGCAACTTCGCCCAGGATGAATACCCGCTTGGCTACGTTGATTTTCAATTCAAGGGCCTTTACCGCCAGATGATGTGGGCGGTTGGCGAACTCTCCACTGGCTATTACGGTTGGCGTTCCGGCGAACTAACTGAAATTACCTTTGAAGACGGCTCCACCGTCGCGCTCGCTCCTTCCCTCAACGCCGCCACCGCCGGGCTGATGTACTTCTTCTCCAAAACCCGCAACCGCGAGGCCTGGGCGCAGGCTGTCGCTGCCTTTCCCGGCCTGTACGCTGAAATGTTTGGCGACCCCTGGCCGCTTGCCAGCGCCACCGAACCGCTCTTCCCCGCCAACTTTAACCAGCCCGAACTCAGCCTGCCCTTCCAGCCCGGCCAAACCTGGGCTTATACCGGCGGCCCGCACGCTGCCTGGGACCGCAAAGGCGCATTGGCTGCCATTGATTTCGCCCCCGGCGCTACCGAGCAAGGCTGCGTCAAATCCGACAAATGGGTGGTCGCCCCGGCCCCCGGCCTGGTCGTTCGCACCGGCAACGGCGTCGTCGTCCTCGACCTCGATGGCGACGGCCACGAACAAACCGGCTGGGTGCTGCTCTTCCTGCATATCGCCGATGAAGGCAAGGTCAAACCCGGCACTTATTTACAGAAAGACGACAAAATAGGCCACCCGTCCTGCCAGGGCGGGGTTTCCACCGGAACCCACCTGCATTTTGCGCGTAAATACAACGGCGAATGGATTTTGGCCGACGGCCCGCTGCCCTTTACCCTCAGCGGCTGGGTTGTCCGCGCCGGGGTCGAACCTTACAAAGGCACACTCACCCGCGATGGCGTTGTCATCAATGCCAATACCAATAGCGCCTTGGCGGGTATTGTTCGTGAAAAAGATGAATGATTTGTTCTTCAGGGGAAAATTGAATCTGCTTTGGCCTTTCGGCCTGATACTCACCCTCGGCCTTTTTCTCACCGCCTGTTCTCCTCCGCGCGGAACAGGTTTAACTGAGTCTTCTGCGCCGCTTTCTGAATCTTTTCCCACGCCCGCAGCCGAATTCACGCCCCTGCCTACCCGCCCATACTACCAACCCGGCGAACTGGTCGAGTACATTGCCCAAACCGGCGACACCCTGCCCGCCCTGGCCGTGCGCTTCAACACCACCGAGGCGCAAATTCGCGCCGCCAACGAAATCATCCCGCCTGATGCCACTACCATGCCGCCGGGATTCCCAATGCAAATCCCTATCTACTACCAGGCGCTCTGGGGAACCCCCTACCAGATTCTGCCTGATACGCTTTACGTCAATGGCCCGGCTCAGGTCGGATTCGACACCACCGCCTTCATTGACGGGCATCCCGGCTGGTTGAGAACCTATACCGAAGGCGGGCTGGAAGGACGCCAGACTGCCGCTCAAATTATCGAACGGGTTGCCACGAATTTCAGCGTCAGCCCGCGTTTGCTGCTGGCAATGCTCGAATACCAGTCACAAGCGCTCTCCAGCCCTTCCCTGCCCGATACCACCTTTTTTCTCGGCTACCAAAATCAAAACTACAGAGGGCTATACCTGCAACTGGTCTGGGCGGCCAACACGCTCAACAACGGCTACTACGGTTGGCGTGGCGGCACAATGCGCGAATTCGACAGCCCTGACCGGCGTCTGCAACGCCCCGACCCCTGGCAAAACGCCGCCAGTGTTGCCCTGCAATATTTCTACTCGCGCCTGTACAACACCCCCATCTACGACCAAATCATCGGCCCCGGCGGCCTGGCCCAAACATACGACGCTTTATTCGGCGACCCCTGGGATGTTGAGCCGCACCTGCCCGGCAGTTTGCGCCAGCCCGATTTCCTGCTGCCCTTCGAGCGCGGCCAATCCTGGAATTACACCGGCGGCCCGCATACCGGCTGGGGGCTGGGAGAACCTTTTGCCGCGATTGATTTTGCCCCGGTGGGCGTCTCCGACTGTAACATCAGCACAGCCTGGATAACCGCCGTCGCTGATGGGTTGGTCATCCGCTCAGAGACGGGCATCGTCGTCCTCGACCTGGATGGTGACGGCAATGAAGGCACAGGCTGGGTTATTTTCTACCTGCACGTTGCTGCTGAAAACCGGGCCAGGGTTGGGCAATTCCTGTCAGCCGGGGGTTACATCGGGCATCCCTCCTGCGAAGGCGGTTCCTCGACCGGCACACACGTCCACCTCGCGCGCAAATACAATGGCGAATGGATTCTGGCCGATGGCCCGCTGGCTTTTAACCTGGAAGGTTGGGTGTCGGCACGGGGCGCGCGCGCTTACCAGGGTACACTTACCCGTCTCGGTCAAACAGTCGCCGCCTCCACCCGCGCCGAAGCCCGCAGCGTGATTCAGGCCGGAGAATAGTGAAAACATGTTAACGCTCACTGCTATTACCAAATCCTACGAATCCAAGCCCTTGCTCAAGGGGATTTCCTTCTCGGTTGCACCGGGCGAGGTGGTTTGCCTTTTGGGTGCTTCGGGGTCGGGGAAATCCACTATCCTGCGCATCATTGCCGGGTTGGAAGAAGCCGAAAGCGGCGAAGTGGCCTGGAATGGCGTTTCGCTGAAGGGCGTGCCGACCCATCAGCGCAGGTTTGGGCTGATGTTCCAGGATTATGCCCTTTTTCCGCACCTTTCGGTTTTTGATAATGTGGCTTTTGGATTGAAAATGCAGGCGGGGAGAGCATTTAACGCAGAGTCGCAAAGTGGCAGAGCCGCGGAGTTTTTTTATAAAATCTCTGCGCCTTTGCGTCTCCGCGTTAAAGATTTTGAGCCTCGCGTGCATGAATGTCTTGAACTGGTTCACCTGACTGGCTTTAAGCATCGTCGTGTGGCCGAACTTTCGGGTGGGGAGCAGCAGCGGGTGGCGCTGGCGCGGGCATTGGCGCCCAATCCGCGTTTGTTGATGTTGGATGAGCCGCTGGGGGCGCTTGACCGGGCTTTGAAGGAATCGCTGTTGGATGAGTTGCGCCACATCCTGCACGCGACGGGTATCCCGGCCATTTACGTGACTCATGACCAGCAGGAGGCCTTCACGCTGTCGGATAGGATTATCCTGCTGCGTGATGGGCAAATCGCCCAGGCGGGGACTCCGGCTGAAGTTTTTGCGAACCCGGCTGATGGGTGGGTCGCGTCCTTTTTGGGGTTGGGAAATGTGGTTAGAGCGGGGGAAGGCGGCGGGGCGTTGAATGCCGAAGGTCTGGACATCCACAAGACGATTTTGCTGCGCCCGCAGGCCGAGTTGGTGACTTCGGGTGGGACGGTGCAGGGCGTGGTGGCGGATGTGGTCTTTGCGGGCGAGTCGTTTCGGGTAGAGTTGGAGAATGGCTGGTATTTTTATGTCAGCGATGCCCCGCAGGTGGGCGAGATGGTTCAACTGCGGGTTTTACGGGTGGAATACCTGCCATGAGCAAACCAATTACAATTCACAAGCGTAATGCGGCGGGTGAGATTACCTGGTCTTATACCGGGCGAGTGCTGGCACGCGGGCGGGATTATTTGCGCCTGGAAGCGCGTTTCAACCGCGAGGATACGCCGTTTCAGGGAATTGTCATCAAGCATAATGACCGTTTTGTGGAGACGTTTTTCACCGAGCGCTGGTACAACATTTTCGAAATTCATGACCGCGACGACGACCGGATTAAGGGCTGGTATTGCAATGTGGGCCAGCCAATGGTTTGGGATGGGCCGGATGCGATTTCGTACATCGACCTGGCGCTCGACCTGTGGGTGGCCGCAGACGGCTCCCAGACGGTTTTAGACGAGGATGAGTTCGATGCCCTGACTTTGGATAATAAAACGCGCCAGCAGGCGTTGGATGGCTTGCTGGCGCTAAAGACTTTGTTTGCAGATGGGTTACATCAGGTTCAGGAAATCGGTCAGGATTTCGAGGATAATCAGGGCGGTTCCTGCCAGCCCAAAACATAGACAGCAGACAACCACAATGCCGACGATTATCAGTACGATTTTATTGTTCGATTTGAGTGGCTGCGAGATGAGGGTTGAGCCAGGAGAAGGATTGTTCATGCGCTGGTTATTTTATAGGCCGAGTTCGTACATGATTGTGTCGCCCATTGTCCACCCGATAGTGGCAAGGCAGGCGCAGCAACAGCAGATGAGAACAACGGCAACAATGGCAATGATGAGGGTGGTGTTGTTTTTCTTGGGTTCGGCTTCGGGAATGGGGGTGGGTTCAAATGTGGACATAAGGCCTCCGTTGGGGATGAATATTGGTTTATGAAATTCTATCATTTTTTGGGCGTTTTCTGGGGTTTTTGTGTTAAGAATTGGTAAATTGGTTGGTTTTTTCCTTGTTATCTCTTTACCTGGGCGCATAACCCGTTGACTTTTGTCCAATTTGCTGTACAATTGGGTAAAATATTCTTAATCAAGAGGAGATAAATATGTCTGAATTCAATTCTGAAATTACCAGCGACGACGACAAACTTTGGGCTGCTTTGGGATACCCCATCGTTCTGGTTGCCATCATTGTTTTGTTCATGGAAGAAAAGAAGGCCCGACCGTTCATCAAATTCCATGCGGTCCAGTCGATTGCGGCCAATGTCGCATTCTTCATTGTGAGCATCATCCTTTCGACGGTAACACTTGGCTTTGGTGGCATTTGTGTGCCTTTGATTTGGTTCGTTTTCCTGTATTGGGCTTACAAAGCCTATCAGGGTGAGTACGTTGAAATCCCGGTTGTGACCAACTTCATCAAGAAGCAGAACTGGGTCTAATTTCCCCACAGATAACAAGAAAGCGACTCACGCAAGAGTCGCTTTTTTGTTTGCAACCCGGGCTTGTTTTGTGCGTATATCTCCCCAGACGCAATCATAAAGGAGAATCTCAAAATGACCATCGAAACCCCATCCACAATTGTTAATCCGATGTCGCCTTCGGAGCAGCGCACCTGGGCGATGCTGGCGCACTTGAGTGTGCTGGTCAACCTGTTTACGGCTTTTATCGGCCCGGTTGTCGCATTGATAATTTACCTTGTTTTCCGTGACCGTTCGCGGTATGTGGCCTATCACAGCTTGCAGTCTTTCCTCAACCAGTTAATCTGGTGGGTGGGCGGCGGGACGATTATCGCCATTATTTGGACAATTACGGGCGTTCTGTCCGCTGTGCTGATTGGGCTGTTCCTGATTCCGCTGGCCTGCCTGTTTACCTTCATGCCGCTTATCGCGGTTATCCAGGGGGTGATTGGCGCGGTGCAGACATCGCAAGGCCAGGATTACAAATACTGGTGGGTCGGTGACTGGGTGCGCGGCACGCTCGACGGCCTGTAAACCGATTTTTTCTCAAAACAAAAAGTGGACGAGTATGCGCTCGTCCACTTTTTGTTTTGCTTATCCGCCCCAGGGCATTTCGGCGTATTTCTCGAAGGCCTGGTCGTGCATTTGTTTGAACAGTTTTTCGTGTCCGCTTTCCCAACGGCTTAACATCGTCAGGATTTCTTTGGCCTGTCCTTCGGCTTTGCCTGCGGCAGCCTGATAAAACTCAGCAAAGTCGCGTTCAATCAAGTAGGCCATGCGCAGCACAGGCAGGTCTGCGACCATTGATTCGGCCACCGAATCGATGATGTTCTGGCTTTCAGCCCGGTCGGCGAAAAATGCGCTTTCGGGTGTTTCAGGCTGCTGGGGTGTGACCCCGGCGTTCAGGGCTGCGATTTGGGCGGCGATGAAATCAATGTGTTTTTGTTCTTCCGCCGCGATGGCCAGGAAGGCGCTCCGGGCGGCGGCATTTTGTAGCCTTTCGGCATTTTCGACAAAGAAGCGCTTGCCTTCATATTCGCGTTCAAGGGCATATTCTAGGATTTTTTCGAGTTTCATGGGGCCTCCTTTTACTCCTTCACCAATTCCACTTTGACCGCGCAGACTTTATATGACGGAATTTT
>JAWOIR010000167.1:0-4557 GCA_046484545.1 Anaerolineales bacterium | reverse complement strand
AATATCCGAAACCAGGCAGGGCAGGCCGCAGGCCAGGGCTTCCATTAGTGAGACGGAGGAGCCGTCGACATGCGAAGCGCTGATGTACAGGTCAGCCATCTGGTAGTAGCGCGGCAGGTCGGTGTTGTTGACGTGGCCCGGGAAGGTGACGCGGTCTGCGACCCCGCCGCCCATCAGGATTTTGCGGATGGCTGTCCCCTGCGACCCGCCGCCGAGCAGCAGCAGGGACACATCTTCCCGCTGCCTGGCGACCGTTACAAAGGCCTTTGCCAGCACATCGACGCCGTAGTTCGGTTCCCAGGAGCGGTTACAAAAGAGTGTAAAACCTGTGGACGAAGGACCAAGGACGGAGGACGGAGGTTGAGGCTCGGTCTTTCGTCCTTGGTCCTTCGTCGGTGTGAAGTGGTCAAGGTCAACGCCCCAGGGGAAGACGGTGGTTTTTTCGGGGTTCATGCCATAGGCGACGGCTGTGTCGCGGGTGACCTGGGCGTCGGAGGTGAAGTAGGTCGAGCGTTTGAGCGTGTAGCGGGTGGCGAATTCCCACCAACGGTTGCGATGTACGTCTTTCATCAGGTCGAAGCCCCACGACATGGTTAGGGTGGGGCGGAAGCCCGATAAAACGGCGATAAAGGCGCAGGTCTGGATGGGGCCAGCGTGGACGAGGTCGGGCTTGATTTGGCGGGTCAGGCGTCGAAAGTCACAGGTCAGTTTAGGCAGGTCCGTCCAGCGGAATTCGCGTTGCCCGCCGGCCCATTGGACGATTTCGACATTTTCCGGCACGGGACGGCTTTCGGTCTGGCGCGGGCCTTTTTGCAAGCGCACATAGTAGATTTTGTGCTCGCTGGCCGAGAGCGCGGAGAGGAAGCGATGGTCGTGGGGGGTGTAGTCGAGGGAGAAGTAGATGACTTTCATGTGGCCGAGTATAGCCCATTTTGGGGTGGCGATGATATACTCACGCGGATTAATTCGATGGCTACTTTTGAACCAACTTTCCTCGCCAGGCGCGACCTGCTTCTTGCCCGCGCCTATTATTTTGCCTATTTGGGCGGATGGGGCTTTATCCTGCCCTTCATCAACCTGTTTTACGTTGATATGGGGCTGAACGGTAAACAGATTGGCACACTTTCGGCGGCCAGCGCGCTGGTTGGGCTGGTGCTTGCGCCCGTGCTGGTCAGTGAGATTAAAAAGCGTCCGAAGCCTGAACGTTACCTGCAATGGGCGCTGGCCCTGGGCGCGCTGGCCTACCTGCTGATTGGAATGCAGACCTCCTTTTGGCCTATCCTGCTGATTGTTTTTGTGCAGGCAATGGTCATGGCCGGGCTGGTGCCGGTTTCGGATACGATGGCGGTCAGCATAGCGAACAGCTCAGGGGTGGGCTATGGCAGCGTGCGGGTGTGGTCGTCGGTCGGCTGGATTGTCAGCGTGCTGGCGGCGGGATGGCTGATTGAACGGCTGGGGTTCGCGGCGGGTTTTGGCGGCGTGGCCTTCGGATTCCTGACAGCTTGTATCGTTGTCTTTTTCATCCGCCCGCGCCATTTTTCGGGTGAACCAGCCAATCACGAACCCGGACAACCTGAACAGACCGAACAACCCAAAAGCAGCCTGCGAACGACGCTTCGGCGGGTGTGGAGCGACCCAATTTTGCTGGCGTTTGCGATTGCGCTGGTCTTTATCGGTTTTCTGAACAATGGCGTTTTACAGTTCGAGAATGTCTATCTCGCTGAACTGGGCGCGAGCAAAAGCCTGATTAGCGTGGCCGGAATTTTGAGCGCGGTGGTCGAACTGCCGTTTATGATTTGGGCCGATAAAATTATGCGCCGGGTTAGCGCACCGCGCCTGATGCTGCTGGCGTTTGTCATTATCCTGTTCCAACGCTTACTGGTGCTTCTCTTCCCGTCGATAGAAAGCATTATGATTGCGCGCTTTATCGGCGGCACAAGTTTCAGTTTTTACACAGTCGCTTTTATCGGCTTGATTGCCAGCCGCACCCAGCCGAACGAGACCGGAACCGTGCTGGCGCTCTACACCATCACCATCGCGGGACTGGTCAGCATGTTGGCCGCGCCGGTCTCCGGGGCGATTTTCGATGCCGTTGGCGCGCGCTGGCTGTATGCACTTTCGTTCAGCGGCTACCTGATTGGTCTGGTAAGCCTGGGGCTGGCCTTGCGCAAAACCCAAAAGGAATCTCATGCAAACAACCAATAAAAACACCATCTGGCTTTGGACGGCGATTAGTTTCTTCGCCTTTTTTGTTTTCGGCTTTTCGGATAATCTGAAAGGCGCGACCATCCCGGCCTTCCTGCGCGATTTGGATTTTTCCTATTCTGTCGGCGGCAGTGTGCTCCTGGGAATTTATATTGGCTTCCTGATTGCGACCCTGGCGACCGGCATCCTGGCCGATTGGGCCGGGAACAAAACCGTGCTGGTCATTGCCGGGGTGTGCCTGACGGCCGGCATTCTCGGCTTTAGCATGTTCAGCACCTTTTGGCCGTTGTTTTTTTCGATGCTGGTGGTGGGATTAGGCCTGGGCGCAATCGAACTGGGCGCGAACAACATCATCGTCGAATTGCACGCTGCCCAAAAAGCCAGATACCTGAACCTGATGTCGGTTTTGCACGGATTTGGCTCGATGGCTGCGCCGTTGTATGCCGGTTTCCTGCTGGCCGGTGATACTTCCTGGCGGCAGGTTTACCAGGGAGGGCTGGTTTTGGTGGCCGTGATGCTGATTTCGACATTGATAACAAAATACCCGCGCGTGGTTGAGCAAGAAAAACAGTCCATCTCCTTCAAAAAACTGGCCCGCATCGCCTTCAAAGGCCAGACTCCCTGGTATTACTTCCTGATTGCCATCTACGTCTCGACCGAAATCGGCATCGCTTCCTGGATTGTCGAATTCCTGCAAACCCAAAAGGGACTGGATGTCGCCCTGAGCACCCAGATGCTCTCGCTCTATTTCGGGCTGATGATGGCCGGACGTTTTATCGGCAGTTTCTTTGTCGAGCGTCTGGGCTATTTGAAAATCATGTTGCTGGTTTCTCTGGCGGCGTTTGTCAGCATTGCGCTGGGGATTTTTGGCCCGGGTGAACTCTTTTTCTTCCTGCCCCTGAGCGGACTCTTCCTTTCCATTATTTTTCCGACCGTCACTGCGGCGGTCTCTGACCAGCACACCGAAAACCAGGGTGCGATTTTGGGACTACTCTTCACCTTTGCCGGAATTGGCGGGATGGTTGGTCCCTGGTTGGTGGGCGTTTCCGCCGACCTGCTCGGACTTCAGCTTGGTTTCGGTCTCTCGCTCCTTTTCTGTGCACTGATGATTGCTGCCCTTGTTATTTTGCTGGTTGGAAGCAGGCGCGAGGTGGCGTAAAATAAGCCCAAAGGATGCTTTGCCATGAAAATTTTAATTGCCGGACTTGGCTCGATTGGACGACGACATTTTCGCAACTTAATAGCGCTGGGTGAGGAAGATATTGTTTTGTACCGCACCAACAAAGCCACCCTGCCCGATGACGAACTGGCGGGCTACCCCGTCGAAACCGATTTGGCCCAAGCCTTGGAAAAACACAACCCCGATGCCGTCGTGGTTGCCAACCCGACCGCCCTGCATCTGGATGTCGCCATCCCGGCGGCGCAGGCCGGGTGCGCCGTCCTGCTCGAAAAGCCCATCGCGGAGGATTTGTCGCGGGTGAATGCGTTGCGAAAAGCGGCAGAGAAAAATGGCAATCGCATTTTGGTCGGATTCCAGTTTCGATTTCATCCGGCACTGAACAAAGCCAAAGAGATTATCGAAAGCGGCGCGCTGGGAAAAATCCTGACCGTCCACGCCCACTGGGGCGAGTACCTGCCCAACTGGCACCCCTGGGAGGACTACCGTCAGAGTTACGCCGCCCGCGCCGACCTGGGTGGGGGTGTGGCGCGCACGCTGACGCATCCGCTTGATTATTTGCGTTTCCTGCTTGGGGAAGTGGTTTCATTGCAAGCCCTGCACGGGCATGTCTCCGCGCTGGAACTGACGGATGTGGAGGATGTGGCCGAAATCTGGCTGAAATTTGCCAGCGGCGCGATTGGCGGGGTACACGTCAACTACTTCCAGCGCCCGCCGGTTCATCGGTTGGAAATTGTCGGCGCGGCGGGGACTCTCAGGTGGGACAACGCTGATGGAACTTTGATTCACATCCAGATGCCGGATGCTTTTGGCGCAATCCAGCCCCGGCCTGCTCCCGCTATCGAAACGGAATACAAACTCCCGTCCGGCTTCGACCGTAACGACCTGTTCGTCGCCCAGACCCGTCACTTCCTGGATGTCGTCCGTGGGCAGGCCGTCCCGGTCTGTACGCTGGAGGATGGCATCCGTGCGCTGGAGATGGCCCTTGCGGCGACAAATTACAAATCAAACACCTTGTAGGCCGTCAACACCGAAAGGGCGTTGCTGAAGCGGCCTGATTCGATTTCGGTTTTGAGTTCATCGAGACTGATTTCTTCGACGAGGATGTCTTCGCTGGGGTCGAGGGCTGTTTCGCTGGTTTTGACAACGTTTCGCGCCAGGAACAGGTGGCACTG
>JAWOIR010000091.1:0-7736 GCA_046484545.1 Anaerolineales bacterium | reverse complement strand
CTGTCTTTTTGCTGTTCATTATGTTTGTGTGGATATTGGTCAACGCTCCGGCACGTCCCCAGCCGGGCGGCTTCGTGGTAACCCTGACCATCATCCCCGCCCCCACCAGCACTGCCACATCTGTGCCAACGCCCACGCCTGACCCAAATGTCAGCCCGACTCCCATCCCCGGTCAGGTGATGGTTGGCAGTTACGTGCAGGTAGCCCAGACCGGCGGACAGGGATTGCGTATCCGCGCCAACCCTGGTTTGCAAGGCGAATTCCTGTTCCTGGCCCTTGATTCGGAGATGTTCATTATTATGGATGGGCCGGTCGAACTGGATAACTATACCTGGTGGAAATTGGTCGCGCCTTACGACGAAGCCCGCACGGGTTGGGCCGCGGCACCTTTCCTGGAATACATCCCGCCGCCGGAGCAGTAGTAGGCAGAAGAAGGTCGAGCCTGCCCAATATCACAAACCTGAACTTACGAGGTATCCACTCATGACTGTACGCCCCACTGGTATCACCGCCAACCGTGAAATGCGAGAAATGACCGTCACCTGGAACGACGGCCATACCAGCATTTATCCCTTTGCGCTCTTGCGCGCCGCCTGCCCATGCGCCCAGTGCCGCGGCGGACATGAAAATATGAAATCTGACCCTGACCCTGAAGTGTTCAGCGTCGCGCTCGAAGACACAGCCCAAACCCGCCTGACAAATGTGGTCGCCACCGGCACGTATGGCATCACCCCGGTCTGGGAGGACTATCACGATTATGGTATTTACAACTGGCATTACCTGCGGGCGTTATGTCCCTGCCCTGAATGCCGCGTAAAAACCGCCTGAAGGCGGCGGTACAAATGAGAGTATAATAGGCTGATTGTGTCTGAAAAGGCCGCAAAAAAACTTATAACACGGAGTGCACTCATGGAATCCCAAGAATCCCAACCACAACAAGAAGAAGAACTGTTGGAAAACCAATCCTTGCACAGCCAGAATGCGGTCTTTCGCATTGCAATGGGCGCGAATATTTTTTCATGGCTTCTTTTGGCTTTTTACCTGCTCAATTTTAGCGGCGACCTGGTTTCGGTCTATCAAAACTGGCCCTTGCAAATGCCGCCCGACCCCTTCCAGCAGGTCATCGCCTGGTCGAGCCTGCTCTCGAAGCCGCTCTTCGGGGCTTTTTACTTCTTGATTTTGCAGGGAGTTTCACAACTGCTGTATGTCGGCATGGACATCTATCTCGACCTGACCGACACCGGTGAAGAAATAGAAGAATAAACTTAACGACGAGACCGCCGGGTAACGACCGGCGGTTTTTGCTGAAAGCAAATATGGTTCTTTGGGAATTCCCGTGATAAGTTCCCGTATTTTGGGGTGTGAGCGTGCGCGCTCACACCCCAAAATACGGGCTTCTTTACGGCAAATATCAGAGAACCGCAAATATTCGATTTTTTTTTTACGAGGAGGTATATATAATGCGCTACCCGGTTCATTTGGAAGATTTTGATGGGCAAAATATCGAGGTTGATGTCAATTTTTGGTCCGGTTCCAAGTTGCTTGTCAATGGAGAACCAGCCCCCAAAGGCGAAAAACGCGGCGAATTTGCCCTGCAACGCAATGACGGCAAACAGGCTGTCGCCACTTGGAAACCGCAAGCCCTGGGCTTTGATGTTCCGCAATTGGTGATAGACGGAAAACCCGTCAGCCTGGTTGAGCCGCTAAAATGGTATCAATGGGTGTGGGGTGGCATACCCGTATTGCTCGTCTTTGTCGGCGGGTTTCTTGGCGCGATTTTTGGCATTCTGGCTTTTATGCTCAATGCGAAAGTTTTCCGCGCGGATGTGTCTGCTATCATGAAGTATGTGATTACGGCGGTTATCTCGTTTGTGGCTGTGTTTGCCTATTTTGTGATTGCAGTCATCGTTCAACTTGCTTTGGGCGGGTAGGCACCCGCGCAGAATCAAAAACGACGCAGAGAACTGCGTCGTTTTTGATTCGCTACAGAAAGTATTTCATTCCGAATCAGGCACACCGGCGCGGTTGACGATGGTCACGTCTTCGTCTTTGAGCAAGGTGTCCAGTTCGGGGGTGCGGGCGACCACAATCTGGCGCACCAGCAATCGGATGGGGTGAAAAAGTGTCAGCATGTACGAACCGCCGTTCAGGAAGTCGTTGAAGGGAACCAGGCGGGCGGTTTCGAGAATCTTCCAGCCTTCATCGAGGGCCGAAAGCAGCAATAAATAGTCGGCAGGTTTGCCAGCCGGGCGGGCCGGTTCCTGTAATTTTTCCCAGATATGGTCGGTGTAGTAGGTGGGTTGCATTAGCATGAGGCTGCTCCTTTACGCAAGTATTTTCTAAGCATTATCATACCTGCCTGCTATTATCAACGCTTTAATGTCAGGTAAACGTTTTGTAAAATTTTATTTTCTGGGAGTTGTCGTGAAGAAGCCCTAACTGTCTTATCGGTGTATGGCTGCCGCGGCCCACAAGAAAAACTCGGAAATTTGATGTTCATGCCTGTGAAGCAGGCATGAACATCAAATTTCCGGCTCTCCTCGGCAGGTGACATGTGCCACACTACACCAGTTAGACAGTCAGGGGTGAAAAATGCGGGGGTTTATAAAGCGTCCTACTTTTGTCTGAGCATCCAACCCGCCAGCGCATAGGCGGTCCCGGCCAGCAATAAGGCGAACTTAAGTGACGCGCACCAGAAGGCTATTTGTGGGGCTGCCGAAAATGGGCCATTGAGCAGGATGTGAAACAGGGAGATGTTCTCGGCTGCGTCGAATCCTGTTGCGAGGAACGCGCCCCAGGCGAGGGCCTTTCCCAGCGCGGCCCAACTTGCGCCCCGACGCCTGCCTGCCGCTATCAAGACGGCCAGGCTCAAGGCTGTGGCGTAGACTGGCATGAAGAGAAAATCGAAGCCCAGGCCGAATGCCGCGAACAAGCGGGCTGATTCGTCCCAGGAGGCCAGCATGGCGGAGGCCGCTTCGGGCGTACGCGCCAGCTCAAAGGACACGATTCCAGATGGGGCGGCGGGGGTGCGCAGGGGCTGGTCGAGAAAACTGAAAACGGCGAAAAAGGCTATCGTGAGTCCGAAAAACAGCCTGAAGAGTGGAATCCGCCGGGGCGCGGGGATGAAGTCGAGGGGCATGGGTCCTCCTGGCGCGTCAATCCAGAATCTTGCGGTAAACGCGATGATTTTTGTATTCGACGCCGTTCAGGTTTTTTAAATCGGAGCGCATTTGGGTGGCGGTTTCGGCCACCTGGGTCATTTCGACATATTCAAACTTGAAATCCAGAAAGGTTTTTGCCATTTCGTAGTAGAGCAGGGCATTGCCGCCATGCCCCTGGAATTCGGGCAGGATGCCGATGCCGTTGCCGGAGACGGTTTTGGTGCGGCGCATTTCGAGCAGCAGGTCGGGCAGGCCAAAGGGGAAGAGTCGCCCGCGGGCGCGCTGCAAGGCGGCGGAAAGGTCGGGGAAGGCAAACAGGAAGCCGACCGGTTTGTCTTGATGGGTGATGACTTTTATCAGGCGGTAATCGGCGACGGTGAAGATGTTGTCGACGACGAATTTGATTTCGTTGGGGCTGAGCGGGTAGTATTCCCAGTTGTTAACGAAGGCGTCGTTGTAGGCCTGCCCGACGGCCCCGGCCCACTGAACGAGTTCGCTTTTGCTTTTGAAGCGTTTGACCTGCAATTGGCCGCGTTCCATGACCCGTTTGGCGATGCGCTCGACGCGCTCCGGGATGTGGAAGTTTTCTGCCGGAACATAACAGGAGACGAAATCGACTTCTTTCTCGAAGCCGAGGTTTTCGACCAGGCGCGGGTAGTAGTCGTAGTTGTAGTTCATCATGGTCATCATCTGGCGATGATTGTAGCCTTCGACCAGGATGCCGTAGCCGTCGAGCGGCCCCATACCTTTTGGCCCGACGATGCGATTTAGCCCGCGCGCTTTGGCCCAGGCAAAGACGGCTTCAAACAAGGCATCTGCTACATCTTGGTCGTCGATGCTTTCGAAGAAGTAAAATTCGGCGTCTTTGGCGTTGTGGTATTGGTTGAAAGGTTTGTTTTCAAGCGCGGCAATGCGCCCGACCATTTGCCCATCACGTTCGGCGAGGAAGAAATCGGCGTCGGAGTGTTCAAAGAAGGGATGTTTTTGGCGGTTCAGGTAAAGGTTGGCGTCCATGAACAGCGGCGGAACCCAGTAGGAGCAATCCTTGTAATGGTCGTAAGGGAAGCGGACAAATTTTCGTACCTGGGATTTGTCGCTGGTATCAATTTTTTGAATGGTGAGCATGTGGGCCTCCGCAGGATGTTTTTGTGTTTATAACACCTTTTTGCAGGGAAGATAAACATTTTTGCAATTCTGTGCCATAATTGACGTATATGCACATGGAGGCTATTATGAATCAGGAAACCCGAACTGAAGAATTTTCTGTCAATGGCGAAGAGCTTTTAGGTCGCATCAAAATGTTAATCCATGAAGGAAATATCAGGCGCATTATCATCCGTGATAAGCAGGGGCGGACTTTTATGGAAATTCCGCTGACGGTGGGTGTGGCAGGGGCCTTGCTTGTGCCGACCCTGGCTGCACTTGGCGCAATTGCCGCGTTGGTCAGTGAAGCGCAAGTTGTTGTTGAAAAGGTGGAATAAGGAGGTATACCATGCAGACACGTCTTTTTGGCCGCACGGGCCATGAAAGCACCATTGCCATTTTTGGGGCGGCAGCCTTTTGGGAAATCTCACAGGCTGATGCCGACCGGGTGATGGAGCAGGTTATCGAGGCAGGTATTAACCATATCGATGTCGCGCCATCTTATGGGCAGGCGGAAGAACGCATTGGACCGTGGATGCCGCGGGAGCGGGGACGTTTCTTTCTGGGCTGTAAAACCATGGAGCGCAGCAAAGACGGCGCATGGAATGAGATGCAACAGTCGCTAAAACGCTTGCAGGTTGAGTCGTTCGATTTGTACCAGTTCCACGCAGTCAACACCTTCGAGGAGTTGGATAAAGTCACGATGAAAGGCGGCGCGCTGGAGGCGGTTTTGCGAGCCCAAAAGGCCGGATTAACCAGGTTTATCGGAATCACAGGCCATGGGCCGGATGCTCCGGCGATTTATCTCGAAGCGTTGAAGCGGTTCGAGTTCGATTCAATTCTGTTTCCGCTCAATTTTGTCCAGATGTCCCAACCTGAATATCGCAAAAATGCTGAAAAACTAATAGCAGTGTGCAAACAGCAACAGGTTGGTACAATGGTTATCAAAACCATCACCAAAGGGCCGTGGGGTCACAAGCAAAAAACAGCCACTACCTGGTACGAGCCGTTTGTACAAATAAACGACATTCAACGCGCAGTGAATTTTGCGTTGTCGTATGATGTGACCGGCTTGTGTACGGCTGGCGATACGCGCATCTTGCCACTGATGTTGAAAGCGTGCCAGGAATTCAGTCCGATGGACGAAGTGGCGCGTGAGGCAATGATTGAATCAGGCAAGACGTTTGAGCCGTTGTTTGCCTGATTTCAATTTTCCCGCAACCATTCCCGGCGCTAAACGTACGTATACTGGTATTGGTTCTTTGCCGTAAAGAAGGCCGTATTTTGGGGTGTGAGCACGCGTGCTCACACCCCAAAATACGGGAACTTATCACGGGAACTCTCAAAGAGGCAAATCCGCTGAGAAGGAGACTTTCATGTCGCGTTTTACCCAAATTTTGTTTTCTGCATTGTTGCTGACCACCCTGGCCTTGGGCCTTGCCCTGCCTGTTAGGGCCTTCGATGGCCGCGCAGATGACCGCATTACCATTCCGGTTGGTGAAATTGTCGAGGATGACCTGTACCTGGCGGCAGAGGTCATTGTTATCGAGGGCACTGTCAAGGGCGACCTGATTGCTGCAGGTCAGACCATTATCATCAACGGGACTGTTGAAGGCGATTTGCTGGCAGCAGCGCGGGACATCATCATCAATGGCACTATTGGCGATGACGCCCGGATTTTCGGCGCGGCTTTCCTGATTGGCGAAAACGCCGTGATTGTAGATGACCTGGTCGGCGGGGGCGGCAGCCTTGAGACCCGGCCCGGCTCGAAAATCGGCGGCGATTTGGTCATGGGCAACGGTCAAAGCCTGTTGGCGGGTGATGTGGCCGGCAAGGTCATGCTTGGCACCAGTGCGGTCGAATTGCGCGGCACGATTGGCGGCGACGCTGTCTTTGCATTGGGACGTGTTGAGAATGAAAGTCCGCACATGGGGCCAATGGTCTTTGGCCCTGACCAGACAATTACGATTCCCAGCCTGACAACTGGATTGAAGTTTGGCCCGGATGCGCGCATCGACGGACAACTGGAATATATTGCCAGCCGCGACCTGAACGTGCCTGCATCGGTGGCTGCCGGGGGTGTTGTCCGCACCGAACCGATTTACAGCGAAGATGAATTGCGCGAAATCCGACAGGCAAGCCGCACTCCGGCAGAAAAAGCCGTGGCTGCCGGGATTGATGTCATCCGCGCTATGGCCAGCCTGATTCTGGTGGGCCTTTTCCTGCTGTGGCTTTTTCCATCTTTGCTCGTAAACATGAGCACGATAATTCAGCGCAAACCTTTGCCGAGTTTGGGCTGGGGCGTTGTGGCCTATGCAACCTTTTTCTTTAGCCTGTTGGTTATCCTGTTATTGATGATTGTTGGCGGGATACTATTCGGCGCACTGACTTTAACCGGGCTATCGGTAACGGTGATTGTAAGCGGCCTGCTGGCTTTGTTCGGCTTGAGCGCCGGGTTTGTGTTGCTGACCACTTTTGTTGCCAAGTTGGCGGTCAGCCTGTTGGGGGGCAAACTTATCCTGGAAAAATTGAATCCCCAAATGGCGGAACACAAATTCTGGCCCCTGGCCCTGGGCGCAATTCTGTTCGCAATTTTGCAGGCTTTGCCTGTTATCGGTATCCTGGCTCAAATTGCGGCTGTTCTGCTCGGCCTGGGTGCGGCCTGGCTGCTGTTCGGTGATTGGTGGCAAAATCGCCAAGCCGAAGCGGTGGCCGAATAGCCAAACATTAAGCAAAAAAGCCGGAAGTTGATTTCAACTTCCGGCTTTTTGATTTGTTCGGAGTTATGGCAGCGCAGGGCGCTGAATGGGCATCCAAACCGGGTCGAAGTCGGAGGCGGGGTCGGTGGTCAATCGCCGCGGGTTGGCGCCGGTGACGGATGCAATATAAATGTCGTGGCGGGCATTTTCGCCGACTTTTGATTCAAAGACTATCCAGAATCCATCGGGAGAAAAATTGACATCCACAATTGGCGAAGGAATTTCCACCCGGGTTGGGTTTCGTGTGGTGCGCTCTTCATAGCGCAAGCGCATCAGCCAGGCAGGCGCGCTGCCGTCGGCATTGGTCTGGCTGAAAACAATCACTTCACCATCAGGAGACCAGGCCGGCAGGAAAGAGCTTAGCACATTATCAGAAGGCGTCAGTTGTTCATGCTCGCTTTGTTTTTGCACTGTAAGCGGTTGCCCACGGGAAAGCCAGATTTGATTGACCCCTACACGCCGCAGAACATAGGCCAGTTGGGTTCCAAACGGATTCCAGGCTGGTTGGCGGGCAGCAGAAGAGCCGCTAACGACACGGGCATCCGTCATGCGTTCAATCTGGTTGGTTTCCAGGTTAATGGACGCTTCGCCCCGAGCCCGACGGGGCGAAGCGGGTGCGGACGCGGGTCATCGGGGGTCGGTCATTGAAGTTCCTGTTCTTCCAGAGTCGTGG
>JAWOIR010000404.1:0-3877 GCA_046484545.1 Anaerolineales bacterium | reverse complement strand
CTGGTCGAAATCGAAGCGGTTGCGATTCTCTGGCATTTGTCGTAAAGAAGGCTATATTTTGGGGCATGAGCGCGCGCATTTGCGGCGCACTCATGCCCCAAAATACGCAACTTATCGTCGGAATTCTCAAAGAGCCGCATTTGCGGGTTCTCTGATATTTGCCGTAAGGAGGGTCGCATCTTGGGGTGTAGGTACGCGTACGCGTACCTACACCCCAAGATGCGGGGTCTTATCACGGGAATTCCTAAAGAGCCCATTTGCGTTAAATAAGGAAAAGTCCGCATGATGGTAAAATAATCTTTCAGGCGATATTCAGGGGCAGGCGGCCTTTCCCTGCCTGTTACGAGTAACCATTCGCCTGTGAGACCCTTTATGCTCCCGACTGTTTCGTTGATTGTCCCTTGCTATAATGAAGAAAAGCGCATCCGCACCTTGCTGGATGCGCTCTTGGCGCAAACCTATCCGCTGGAACAAATGGACGTGACAATAGCCGATGGACTGTCCCAGGACAATACCCGCCAGACGATTGCCGATTTTCAGCGCGAATATCCGCAGTTGAAAATTCAGGTGATAGACAACAACGCCAAAAGCATTCCGGCGGCGCTGAACCGGGCGATTGAAGCTTCCTCTGGCGAGATAATCGTCCGCCTGGATGCGCACTCTGCGCCGTATCCAAATTATGTGGAACACTCGGTTTCTGCGCTCCTGGCTGGTGCGGCAGAAAATGTCGGCGGGGTGTGGGAGATTCGTCCCGGCGGTGAAGGCTGGATGCCTGAGTCGATAGCGGTTGCTGCCGCCCATCCGCTGGGGGTCGGGGATGCGCTTTATCGTCACGCTAAAAATGCGGCTTATGTTGATACGGTTCCGTTTGGGGCTTTTCGGCGCGGTTTGCTGGACAAAGTCGGCCAATTCGATGAGTCCCTGCTAACCAACGAGGATTACGAGTTCAACACCCGCATCCGTCAATCGGGTGGGAAGGTCTGGTTGAACCCGGAGATTCGTTCGGTCTATTTTGCGCGTTCCACCTTTGGCGATTTGGCGCGTCAGTACTGGCGCTACGGCCTGTGGAAATGGCAAATGTTGCGGCGTTACCCGTCCACGCTGCGCTGGCGGCAGGCTTTGCCGCCGCTCTTTGTGTTAGCGGTGATTGGTTTGCTAATTCTGTCGTTTCTTACTCCGTTGTTTGGTTGGCTGTTGGTTTTTTTGTTGGCATTTTATTTTGGGTTTTTGCTTGCTGCCGGCGCACACCGGGCGGCGCAATTGCAAAAGCCGTTCCTGCTGATTGGACTGCCGATTTCGATTGCCGTGATGCACTTCTCCTGGGGGCTTGGCTTCCTGAAGAGCATTCTTTTTGGAGTAAAGCGTCCCTGATATGGCATCTGAAAATATCAAACAGCCCCTGTTGCGTTTGCGACCTGATGAACAAAAGGCCCTGATTTTTTCCGGGGACTTGATTGTTGCTTTGATTGCTTTCGTTGGTGGAGTCTATTTTTGGGCAATTGCCGACCCTTTTCTCGATTTTTCTTTTGAATTTTTTCAAAAGCGTATACAGTGGTGGTACTACTTGCTGCCAGTTATCTGGCTGGTGATGATGGTCGAATTGTATGACCTGCATCGCGCCGCCAACTGGCGAAAAACCCTACGCGGCTTGATGATTGTGGCTGTTATTGGGTTGCTCGGCTATGCTTTGTTTTTCTTTACTACCGAAGAACCAAACTCCCTGCCTCGTCGTGGTGTGGCCGGCTTTCTCGTCCTGGCATTTTCCTTAACTTTGATATGGCGGCTGATTTATATCCGCTTTTACACGACCCAGGGATTGATGGGGCGTGTTCTGATAGTTGGCGCAGGGGCGAACGGGAGTACGCTGGCAGAAATGTACAAGGACATGAACCCCTCGCCTTTTACCCTGGTAGGGTTTATTGATGACGACCCGGAAAAGGCCGGGACTTACCTGGAAGGCTACCGAATTTTTGCGGGCAGTGACCGCCTGCTCGAACTGATAGACTTGCTGAATATTTCAGATGTGATTGTTTCCATCACCGGCGAAATGCGCGGCCAAACCTTCCAAGCCTTGCTCGATGCGCAGGAACGCGGGGTGGAAGTCACCCGTATGCGCACCGTGTATGAAGAATTGCTTGGGCGTGTCCCTATCCATCACCTTGAGTCGGACTGGGTCATTCGTTCCTTTGTTGACGAAGCCCGCGCCAGCGGTTTTTACCAGATTGCCTCGCGCGTGCTGGACATCCTGGCTTCCCTGGTTGGTATGCTGATGTTCCTTTTGATGTTGCCCTTTGTTGGGCTTGCCATCCTGCTCGATGACGGCTGGCCGATTTTCTACCGCCAGGCGCGCTTGGGGCGGGGTGGACGTGATTTTGAGATTGTTAAACTGCGCACCATGATTAAAGATGCCGAAGCCGACGGCAAAGCCCAGGTGGCCGAGGAACACGACCCGCGCGTCACCCGTGTTGGCGGATTTTTGCGCCGCTCCCGTCTGGATGAGTTTCCCCAGTTTTGGAACGTCCTGCGCGGCGAAATGGCTATGGTCGGCCCGCGCGCCGAACGTGCCGAATTGGTCGAGAAATACCAGAGAAAAATCCCTTTCTATCGCGCCCGCCTGATGGTCAAGCCCGGGCTGACCGGTTGGGCGCAGGTCAATTACGGTTACGCTGCCACCGTTGAAGATACCGAAATTAAACTCGAATACGACTTGTATTACATCAAACATCGCAGTATCGTGATGGACATCCTGATAATTTTGCGCACGATTACCACTGTTGTTAGTCGGCGCGGGAGATGACATGAAAAAATATCTTGTGACCGGTGGCGCCGGTTTCATTGGTTCGACCATCGTCCGCGCCCTGCTCGAGCAGGGCGATTTTGTGAGAATCCTGGATAACTTCTCGACCGGCAAACGGGAGAATGTTGAAGGTTTGAAGGTTGAAATGTTGGAAGGTGATTTGCGCGACCCGGTCGCGGTTGCTGAAGCCGTCAAGGGCATCGACGTCATCTTCCACGAAGCCGCCTTTGTTTCCGTCCCGCAATCGATGGACGACCCGCTGCCGTGCTTTGAAATCAACCAGCGCGGCACCGAAATCCTGCTCGAAGTCGCCCGCAAAGCGGATGTAAAACGGGTGGTTTTGGCTTCCTCTGCCGCTGTGTACGGGGATTTGGATCAGATGCCGCTCGAAGAGCATTTCCCGCTGCGCCCGCTCTCCCCTTATGCGGTTTCCAAACGCGTGGACGAACTCTACGCTGAACTATACACTCGCTCCTTTGCCCTGGACGTGGTCGCCCTGCGCTATTTCAACGTCTATGGGCCGCGCCAGCGCCCGGACAGCATGTACGCCGCTGTCGTCCCGATTTTCGCCCGGCGGCTTTTGGACGGCAAATCCATCACCATCTACGGCGACGGCGGCCAGACCCGCGACCTGGTCTTTGTCGGTGACATCGTGCGCGCCAACCTGCTCGCATCCGAACATCCCGACGCTCCCGGACAGGTTTTTAACATCTGCACCGGCGACGAAATCCGCGTGATTGACCTGGTCGAAGTTCTGATGGACTTGTTCCCGAATGCCCCGGCCCCCGAATTCGCTCCGCCTCGCGCCGGGGACATCTACCGCTCAGTCGGCAGCCCCGCCAAAGCCGAAAAAATCCTCGGATTCAAAGCCCAAACCTCGCTAGAAGAAGGGCTAAAGGCGGTGGTTTTACAGATGCAGAATGCAAAATGAACAATTCTGCAATCATCATTCTGCATTCTGACTTTTGGCCGACTTTGCGTGGGCGTTCACTGCGGCGGTGTTCGCCAATCACATGCTGGGGCGGGCACGGCATGGTGTGCGCATGGGGGGGCTGTTGATTGCGGCGACGAGTTGGGAGT
>JAWOIR010000447.1:0-9796 GCA_046484545.1 Anaerolineales bacterium | reverse complement strand
CGCGGCCCGTCAACCTGCGCCGGGCCGGGGCCTGGGTCAAGACCCTCGCAAATCCGGCCAGCCAGGTCGTCCAGGCTATGCTCGATAACGGCTGGGAGCATCACGTCATCTTCACACACGGCGACGCCCTGCCTGACTTGCGCGCCGTTTCCCGTTTCACCGGCATCCCCCTGACAGTCTTGTAAGGATGTTGTGAGAAATTCCAGGAAATTATTCTTGCCAATGTCCGTTGTGATTCTGGCGATTACCAGAGACGTTATGACAAACAAATTCGCAAGACTGGTCGTGATTGGCGCAGGCAATATGGGCAGCGCCCATACCCACGATGTGGTTGCGCTGCCCAACACTAAGCTTGTGGCAGTCTGTGATGGGATGCAAGCCTTATGCTCGTTACCATGACTTGCTCGTTGCGGGCGGCTTGGACGGGGTCATCATCGCCACGTCGCATTATGACCCCGCTCCCATCAGCATCGCGTGTTTTGAGCGCTGCCGCGCCTGCCGACATATCGAAATCTTTCCAATCCTAGTGCGATATTAAAGGCTCACTGATATTTCCCGTAAAGAAGGCCGCACTTTGGGATGTGAACATGCGCGTTTGCGGCGCGCTCACATCCCAAAATGCGGGGACTCATCACGGGAATTTTCAAAAAGCCCGGGCTTTGGGTATTGTAAAAAAAAACTTTTATGCTATACTTTACTTAATTAAGTGTGAAATATTACACAGCGCTTTAGCGGCGTAGAATTCACTTCGATGTCTGATGTTCGTTAACAGTTTTTTAAGCCCGTACGAAAAATATCCGACTCAAAAGCATAATCTGTATAATTAATCAAGGCGCTTGCTTGTCTTGTCAATGACACAATTGGCTTCTTAGGGATTGCTTGCTTTGTAGCAAGAAAGGAGGTGGTTCCCGGCTAACGGTTTCTATAATGAAAGTCTGTTTGTCAAGAATCCTATCCATATCGTAACCCTACAAGGAGTAGAGAATGAAAAAGAACGTTTTGACTCTGTTCAGCTTTTTGCTGGTTGTCGCTTTTGGTCTGGTTGCCTGCGGCGGCGCCCCGGCTGCGCAAGAAGAAGCAAAGACCTTTGTCACCTGGTATCAGTATGACGAAAAAAACGAAGACCCCGCCAGCGATGAACGCGTTGGTAATGAATACCTTAAGAAGACCATCCCCGAATTCAACACTGAATTTGAAGGTAAATGGGTTTGGGTCAACGAGCACAAAGCCTGGGACAGGATGTCCGCTGAAATCGTGACGGCAGTCATCGCTGGCGCAGATGTGCCGGACCTCTACGAAGGTAGCTCTGAACACATGATTACCTTTTACAAGAACGGCACCATGCAAGACATGAACGCCTGGGCGCAGCAACAGCCCTGGTATGCCGACCTCGACCCCGGCGCCAAAGCAGCCTGCACCGCCCCCGATGGCAGCCTGCTGTGCATCCCCATGGTCGCCCGTCCGCACCTGACCTACGTCTGGGCCGACCACTGGCCGAACGGCTATCCCACCACGCCTGAACAATTCCTTGAAGAAGCCGAGCGCTTGAAGGGCGAGGGCGTCTATGCCTGGTCTTACTTCGGCTCGACCGCCTTCGGCGGCAGTTCTACCACCCGCATGTACTGGGCGCTGATTTCTTCCTTCGGCGGCACTTACTATGCTCCCGATGGCAGCATGTTGCTCAATACCCCTGAAAATGTGGCTGCGATTGAATTCCTGCGCACCACTGTTGAACTTGGCTACAATCCTGAAACAGTTTGGGCTGGCGGCTTCGTGGAAGAAGATTCCTTCAAGGATTCATCCGCGGCGGCCTTCCCGACCGGCTTGTTTGGTTATCGCTACATCAACCCGCTGACCGCCCCTGACGGCACCAAGTTCGAAAAGGGCAATGAGCAGGACATGCTCGACGCAATTGCCGCTGGCAAGGTAATCTTGCGCCCCATGTTTGCCCCCGCGGGCAAGACCCCTGGTTGTAACAATAACCTGGTGACCTTCTCAATCCCGGTTGGCGCCAAAAATCCTGAGGCCGCTTACGATTACATCAACTGGCTTTTTAGCGATGAACACCGCTATGCCGAGTACGTTCTTGGCCCGGGCGCTGGTTTCCCGACCTTGAGGTCCGCCCAGAGTGCGTCTGAATTTGCGGAAGACCCCTTCTACGTACAAGCTTCTATGGCTATCAATGCCAGTGTTTGCCGCCCGCACTTTGGCACCCTCGAACGCCCCAGTGAGGCCAACGAGTTGATTGCCAACGTTATCTATCGCCTGGTCAAGGAAGACCCGACCCTGGACATCGCTACTGAACTGCAGAAAACCCAGGACGAGTACAATGCAGGCAATTAGCCTGTGAACACCTTGCAAAGCGAATAAATAAGTATGCAGCGGGGTGGAAAGGAGGCCTCAACACTTCTTTCCACCCCGCAACCTCATAGATGCTTTTATAGCATTGTTGTACACTCCTTGTTTTTTTCTGGAAATGCCAACACGATATTGCGCATTTTTGACCAAATAGGGTATAAATAATTTATGCAAAAGACACCCTTCATGCAGTCGCTCAAGACAAAGTTTAATAAAGCCCTGCCGTTCTGGTTGATTTTGCCGACCATCATTGTCCTTTTAATTGTCCAGGTTTACCCTGCACTCTACACAGCCTGGCTCAGTTTTCACGAAAGAACACCGCAGGGATGGAACTATGTAGGCGTTCATAACTTTGAGCGGTTACAAGGAGCCGGAATTTTTGGCGAAAGTATCGGCCATACCATTATTTTCCTGGTTGGGTACACCATCCTTACCCTCACACTTGGTTTTATCATCGCTTTATTGCTCAAAGAGCATGTCGGTTGGACAGGTTTTTATATCACCCTGCTTTTTATTCCCTGGGTTATTGCAGACATTATTGCCGGTCTTGTTTTTCGCTTGCTGGTCGTGCCGCAATACGGCCTATTCACCGGCATTTTGGAAAATCCGCAATTATTCCCGCCCAGTGGTATCTCCGTCCTGACAGCCAATCGCCCCACGCCCTGGTTTGGCGATTTCCCCTTTCCCCCATCACCAGCCCTGGTGTTCTTAATTCTGGCTTCCGCCTGGAGAGCGCTGCCTTTTGTCACCCTGCTCATCCTGGCCGCCCTGCAAACTGTCCCTTCCGAGGTTCTCGAAAGCGCGCGCATCGATGGCGCAAACGGTTTGCAAATTACCCGTCACATTACCGTTCCACTGATTATGCCGGCGATGGTGGTAGCCCTGTTCAACCTGACTCTGGGAGGCATGAATGGGGTTGGGATGGTCTTTAGCCTGACAGGAGGCGGGCCTGGCACGACAACTTACCTGTTAAGTTATTTCCTGTATGTGCTTGGCTGGCAGCAACTCCAATTTGGGCGCGCCGCCGCGCTTGCGATTTTGATTACGCTTGTCAACTGGGTTTTGATTTACTTTGTGCTTCGGATGACCCGCGTGCATAAGAGGAGCAGGTAACGATGAAAGAGAATTTCAAAGACGCGGTTGAACCAGTCGAACCCCAACCAGAAAACCAGCCAGGCGAGTCCTTCTCTTCATTTGATGTCGTCGCCTGGGCGCAAAGTCACAAACAATTCTCCCGCCGAAACCTGCAAAACTGGCTGATTACGCTGGCTTTGATAATTGTCTCAATTATTGCAATGATTCCGATTGCAACCACAGTGCTGATTTCCTTCAAAATGCAGCAGGATATCACCCGCAGCCCACCGACGGTCTTCCCCTGTGATACGCCCACCAAAGCCTTCGATTGGGGTGCCTGCCGCTGGGCCACGGAAGGCTATCAACGGGTTTTTGCGCCGCGGCCATCTGAAACTTCCCTGCTGGGCTACGAACTGACCGGCAACATGGTGCGAATTTACATCCCCAACACCTTCATGTATGCCCTATTCTCCTCTTTATTCGTAACCATCCTGGCAAGTTTCTCAGCCTACGCTTTCTCGCGTTACCACTTCCGCGGACATAACTTCCTGCTGATTGCCATCTTCGCTGTTACCGGGGTGCCATTGCTGACGAACATGCTGGCCCTGTACCAGATGTCGATTAATTTGCGCCGTTCCTGGAACGATTTTATCGCCAACATATCGTTCATCTCCTTGCCGACCTATGATGACCGCATCTTTCTGGTCTTCGTTTATATCGGCTTCTTCCTGCCCATCAGCGTGTGGATTGCCAAAGGCTTTTTCGACGCCATCCCGCGCGAACTGGAAGAATCGGCCATGGTCGAAGGCTGCACGCCGCTGGGCGCGCTCTTCCGCATCACCATGCCCCTGGCCATGCCCGGCCTGACAGCCGTCTTCCTGCTGACCTTCGTCAACGTCTGGAATGAGTTCATTGTTGCCTACCTGCTCATTAGCCGGAACGAGCACAAACCAGCCATGTTTGGGTTGTATGATTTCCTTAGCCAGAACATCATCAACCTTCAGGTGCTTGCGGCGGCTTGTATCATCATCGCCCTGCCAATGGTCATCCTGTTCCTGTTCACACGCCGCACCTTCTTCAAAGCCATGGTCGAGGGCGCCGTCAAGGGATAATTCGAGTATCGTATGAACAACCAAATATCGTCATCTGACCCGGGAGGATTGCAAATCATTTCGGGAAAGCCGCAGCAAAATGGCTCACCGGATGACGGTATTTTTCTTTTAAGCGGCGACGCCTCGATGGGGAATGCCACATCCCTCGCGCCTGCGCCCGGCGTCGACTTCCCCCAGCGCCCCCAAAACCCGGGTAGGGACGGCTTCCGCCTCAGCCTGTACCACATCAATGACCTGCACGGACACCTGGCACGATTCATTCCCCAGGGCGAAGACGCGCTCATCTCCCGAATTGCCTGGCAAATCCAGACTCAGCGTAAAGCCCTGGCCGTTTGCCCGGACCGCGCCCTGCTGTTCTTCTCCGCCGGCGACGATTGCATCGGCGCGATTTTCGACGAACTGCTCGGCACAACCCCCGCCGATTTCCAAATGCACGCCGCTTATCGCCTGTATTCGGCCCTGGGCATAGACGCAGCCTGCCTGGGCAATCACGAATTCGACATCGGGTTTGCCCTGTTGCGCGAGTCCATCCAGCGTGACGCCCGCTTTCCGCTGCTGGCCGCCAATGTCTCCTGCCCGCAACTCGAAAATGTCTGCCACCCCGCCGCAATTTTCGTCGTCAAAGGCCTGCGGGTTGGCGTGATTGGGCTGGTCACACAGGCCGAACTCAATATCAGCGACGCCAGTTGCCGCGTCACCAACCCCGTCCCGGTGGCCCAAAACCTGGCCGCACTTATGCGCCCGTATTGCGACGTACTGGTTATCCTAAGTCATCTCGGCCTGTCGCTTGCCAGTTCCTCCATCCCCATGCAAAGCGCGGGCGATGTTGAACTGGCCCAAAGTCTGCCGCGCAGCGGCGTCCATCTCATCATCGGCGGACACACCCACCACAGCCTGAACCCGCAAGGGCTGAGTCCGCAAAACATCGTCAACGGCATCCCCATTGTCCAGGCCGGTTCGTTGGGACATTTCCTCGGCCAGGTGGATTTGATGGTCACACCCCGCGGAGCAGTCGTCACCGACGCGCGACTACTCCTGACGGAAAAACTGCCCATCGACCCGGACTTCGACCGCGAATTCACCCAGCCCGTACTGGACTACGTCCGTTGCCTGCTCCTGCAGGAACTCGGGATGGTCGCGGACGACCCTCATCTTGCCACCGATTTCGTGCGCAGTTTCTTCGCCTCGACCGAACTGTCGCTGGCAAACTTCGTCACCGACGCGCTGGTCTCGCGCCTTGAACTGACCGACCACCCCGTCGACCTGGCGCTGGTCGACGCCTCAGTCTTGCGTCGCGGCCTCGACCCCGGCGGGACGCTCACCTTCGGCGACTGGTTCAATATCATGCCCTTTGCCGACACCTTGCGCATTTACCACCTGACCGGCAGGCAGTTGCACGACTTGTTGCAGGATAACGCCCAAAGAGCCAACCTGCCCGGCGAACCCCACACCGAACGCGGATTTTTACACTTTAGCAAAGCGCTGCGCTATGCGATTTTGCCGGGTGCGCCACACTCGCTGCGCTCGCAATCCAGGGCAGTTGAGATGACCGTAAACGGCATCCCGCTCGAGGAGCAGCTCGATCGCAAATTTCGCGTGGCGGCCCCCAATTTCGTGCGTGAACTGGCCGGAATCTGGGAGAAATCCGTCGGCCATACCCCCTTTGGCAACGCACCCGACTTGAAGCACCATCCCTGCCAGAAAACCGAGATTTTCCTGCGCCGTGAAATGCTGGCTTACATCAAGCAGGCTGGCGGGGTGACGCGCGAAGCCGGCGCTGTCTGTGATGGGCGGTTTGGCATCCTTGAATCTGGAGAATGACATGTCCATCGTCACAGACCTGACACTCAAAGAATTTACCAGCCACGTTAGCGACCAAAAACACGCCATGGCCGGGGCCGTGATTGCTGCCTCCGCCGCCGAAGCAGTTGCGCTCGGGCAGGCCTGTGTCACAATTTCACGGGACGCAGGCCCCACACTTAGCGCGCCAGTCGACGCCCTCAACCAGATTCGCCAGCAAATGCTCACCTTCACCGAGCGCGACGCCAACGCCATTGCTGAACTGGTCGCCATGCGCGCCGCCGGGCAGGAATTGCAGGGCAGGCAACTGCTGTGCGAATTACCGGCGGATTTGTGCCGCGCCTGCATCCAGGCCGCCGGACTCTTGCAGGATTTCCGACCCCATACTGACGAACGCGTGCGCGACGACCTCGAAATGAGCATCCGCCTGCTTTCCGGGGCAGCCGGGGCCGCCATGCTGCTGCTCGACAGCAACCTGCGCCACTGGCCCGACCTCGCGCCGACTTTCGAGCCAATCCTGTCCGATTTGCTAAACGGATTGGAAACCATTCAGCCGGTTAATCGCATTCGCGCTTAATGCCATGTACCACAGGCTTCAGCCTGCCGATACCGCCTCGGCACGCCGGGCGGTGGTACACCTACCAGATTGCGAGCACAAAATGTCATCCATCCTCATCCAAAACGGCACAATCGTCACCGTCAATGACCGGGATGAAGTCCACCGCCCCGGCTACGTCTTCATCGAAGACGACCACATCCTGGCCGTTGGCGCGGGCAAGCCGCCCGAAAAATATAAGCGCGCTGATACCGTCATCGACGCCGAACTGATGGCTGTCATGCCAGGCATGGTCAACGCCCATACCCATCTCTTCCAGACCTTCCTGCGCGGCTTGGCCGACGACAAGCCGCTGCTCGACTGGCTCAAAGCCGCCATCTGGCCGGTGGCCCAGGAGATGAAAGAAGAAGACGCCTATGTCGCCGCCCAGGTTGGCCTGCTCGAAAACCTGCGCGGCGGGGCCACCTCGGTCATCGACCACCAGTACATCCACGCCGACCCGCGCAACGACGACGGCGTCTGCCGCGCCGCCGATGAGACCGGCATGCGCTTCCTGCTGGCGCGCGGCTGGGCCGACATGGACTATCACCCCTCGCTGATGGAAACCGCCGACAAAATCGTGGGCGAAACCGAGCGACTGCGTGAAACCTGGCAGGTGCGCGGAAATGGCCGCACCCGGGTCGAATACGGCCCGCTCATCCCCTGGGGCTGCTCCGATGAACTCATGTTGCGCACCCACGAAATCAGCCAGGGCTGGGGGTCGGGTATGCACATCCACGTCGCCGAAACCCGGACCGAAGTCGAGATGAATCTGGAAGCGCGCGGCAGCCGCCACATCGAATGGCTGGCGGAGTTGGGCGTACTTGGGCCAGGAACTCAACTGGTGCATAGCGTCTGGCTAAATGATGAAGAACTCGAATTAGTCGCCAAACATGGCGCGACAATTGTGCATTGCCCGGTCAGCAACATGTACCTGGCTTCGGGCGTAGCGCGCGTGCCCGAAATGCTCAAAAAGGGCATCATGGTCGCCCTGGCCAGCGACGGCCCCGGCAGCAACAACAATCAGGACATGTTCGCGGTCATGAAAACGACTGCGCTGCTGCACAAAGTCCATACCCTGAATGCAATGGTCTTGCTGCCCGAAGACGTGCTGCGCATGGCCTGTCGCGGCGGCGCGGCGGCCTTCGGAATGCCGGAGCAAATCGGCGCGCTTCAGCCCGGCAGGAAAGCCGACCTGATTCTGGTTGACCTGAACACCCCGCTGGCCATGCCCGTCCACAAAGCCGCCTCGGCCCTGATTTACAACCTCGGCGCGCGCGATGTCGATACCGTCATCGTCGATGGCCGCGTCCTGATGAGAGACAAGCGCATCCTGGTATTGGATGAGAAAGCCGTGCTGGCCAAGGCCCGCAAAGTCTGCCAGGATTTGTTCGTCCGCGCCGGGGTGGCGGTCAGTTGACATGACAGGCGCATTCCTCGGCATCGACGTCGGCACCACATCCACCAAAGCGGTTGTTTTCGACGCCGAGGGGCGCGAACTGGCGCGGGCGGCCTCCCAACCTTATCGCAACAGTACCCCGGTCCCCGGCTGGGTCGAGCAAGACCCCGAAGAAATCTGGGAAGCCCTGCTCGGCGTCATCCGCGAGGCTGTTCAGGGCATCAGGGTTGCATCCGTTTGCATGGCGGTTCAGAGCGGTTCGCTCGTCATGGTCGATTCAAACGGGCGGCCTGTTTACCCGCTCGTCACCTGGCTGGATGGCCGCGCCGAGGAAATCGTCCGAGTTTGGCGCGAACAAAATCATCAGGACTGGGTCAAGCCCCTCAGCGGCTGGTCGCTCTACCCCAGCCTGTGCCTGCCGACCATCGCCTGGTTCAGGCAGAATAACCCACAAGTCTTCGCCGCCGCTGAAAAGTTTCTCTCACTAAACGATTTCCTCGCCTTCCGGCTGACCGGTGATTTCGTCACCAACCCATCCAACGCGGGCGGAATGCAACTGGTCGGCATCCGCAGCGGACAGTGGAGCGACGACCTGTGCGACCTGGCCGGAATCCGCACTGAAAATCTCTCCCGCATCCAGCCGAGCGGCGCGCCGATTGGCGCAATCCTGCCCGAAGTCTGCAATCAGACCGGGCTGACGCCGGGCGCGCTGCTCGTCAACGGCGGCCACGACCAGGGTTGCACCGCCCTCGGACTGGGCATCATCGAACCCGGAAAAATCCTGCTGGCTTGCGGCACGGCCTGGGTCTTCACTGGTGTCTTGCATCAACCAGAGATGGAAACCCTGCCGCCCAGCCTCGACCTGAACTTCCACGCCGCGCCCGAACGCTGGACGCTCTCGCAATCCCTGGGCGGACTGGGCGCATCCTTCGAATGGTGGATGAATACCGCCTATCGGGCCGAGTCCCGCGCCGCGACCTTCGCCGCCCTCGACACCGAACTCCCCCAGACCGGCCCGGACGGGGAACTGTTCTTCCTGCCGCTGACCGGCGGCCACGACAACCCGGCCACCACCCGGCGCGGCGGATTCATTGGCCTGCAACTCAGCCACTCCCGCGCAGACATGGCCCGCGCAGTGATGGAAAGCGCCGCCTTTGAATTGCGCTGGGCGCTCGAACCGGTTTTGGCAGCGGGATTGCCCATCGAACGCCTGTGGATGGTCGGCGGCGCGGCCCGTAGTCCGCTCTGGCCTTCAATTTTGGCCGACGTGACCGGCCTCCCCATTCGCTTGCCAGAGTACGACAACTGGTCTGCCCTGGGCGCAGCCCTGCTGGCCGGACACGGCCTCGGCGCGTTCGCCTCGCTCGAAGAAGGCCTGGCCCAATTCCAAAAACCGCACTGCGAAGTCCAGCCACAGGCGGACATGCAGGAAACCTGCCGGCGCGCTTTCGAGAAGTA
>JAWOIR010000402.1:0-6023 GCA_046484545.1 Anaerolineales bacterium | reverse complement strand
CCCCGCTAAACCTGTCCTGTTGGCGCGCAAAAGCCATGCGCGTCATAAATGACAAAAAAGGAGAAACAATGGCTATTATTTCCATGAAAGCCCTGCTTGAGAGTGGTGTACATTTTGGACACCGCACCAATAAGTGGGACCCCCGCATGAAGCCGTACATCTTCACCGAGCGCAACGGCATTCATATCATCGACCTGCAGCAAACGGTCAAATCCATCAATACCGCTTACAACATCGTCCGTGACAAAGCCCAACAGGGTGGCACGGTCTTGTTTGTTGGCACAAAGCGCCAGGCTCAGGAAACCGTCCGCGACGAGGCGGCTCGCTGCGGTATGCCTTATGTCACCGAGCGTTGGCTGGGCGGCATGCTGACCAACTGGCACACCATCAACCAGCGCGTGCAGGAAATGGAAAGACTGGAAAACCTGCGCGACAGCGGTGAAATCGCCCGCCTGACAAAAAAAGAAGGCTTGCTCATTGAGCGCGATATCAACCGCCTGCAAACCCGCCTGGAAGGCGTCCGCCACATGAAACGCACCCCCGACCTGGTTTTTATGGTGGATGTTGGCCGCGAAGAAACCGCCCTGCATGAATGCAACCTGCTTGGCATCCCGGTTATTGCGCTGGTGGATACCAATTGCAATCCCCAGAATGTTGATTATGTTATTCCCTCCAATGATGATGCCATTCGCGCTATCAAGCTACTGGTCGCAAAAATTGCCGATGCAGTTTTGGAAGGAAAAGCCATGCGCAAGGACGATGACATGGGCGAAGAAGAACTTGCCTCCTTGCCTGTTTCCAAGGAAGGCACGCTGCGCAAGTTTGCCCGCATGGACAATGAAGAAGAACTGGGTGACGAAGACCTGTTGGGCGACGCAACCCTGGCAAAATTAAGCGTACCGGCGACTGAAGAAGGTGATGAATCGGCTGTTAAAAAAGATGAAGCAGCAGTCGCAACAGTTACAGAAGCCGTGGTAGAAGAACAGGAAAAGAAAGAAGAGAAAGAAGTAGCAAAAACAGAAGAAGCAGCAGAAGTAAAAGAAGTAGCAGAAACATCAGAAACAGAAGAAGTAAAAGAGAACAAAAAAGAGAAAAAGAAGAAGAAAGAAACAGAAGAAGTGGTTGCAGACGAAGAAGAATCCACCGAAGATAAGTCGGAAAAGAGTGAGTAAGAGGAAACTATGGAAATTACTGCCCAAATGGTAAAAGAATTACGCGCCGCAACCAACGCAGGCATCCTTGACTGCCGCAAAGCCCTGACCGAGGCCAACGGTGATTTTAGTAAAGCGGTTGATTGGCTGCGTGAAAAAGGCATGGCTACGGCTGCAAAACGTTCCAATCGCGATGCCTCCAACGGTGTTGTTGAACTGTATTCGCACGGCGGCGGTCGCGTCGGCGTGATGGTTGAAATCAACTGCGAAACAGATTTTGTTGCCCGTTCCGAAAACTTCCGCAATTTTGCGCACGAAGTCGCGTTGCAAATTGCCGCCACCGCCCCTCACTATATCAGTGAAGGAGAAATCCCCGCCGACGTGCTGGAGCACGAAGCCGCGATTGCCAAAAAGCGCGTTATTGAAGAAGGCAAGCCTGAAGCCGTTGCGGACAAAATCGTCGAAGGCCGCCTGAACAAATTCCGCGATGAAGTTTGCCTGTTGCGCCAGTCTTACATTCGCGATGAGCAACTGACCATCGAAAAACTGCTGCACTCCATCGTTGCCAGCACTGGTGAAAATGTCATCATTCGCCGCTTCCAACGGTGGGAACTCGGCGAAAGCACTGCTGAATAAAAAATCAAAAAAGCCAACCAGACGGTTGGCTTTTTTTTCGTAACCACTCATTGGCTCTTTGAGAATTTTCGTGATAAGTTCCCGTATTTTGGAATATTAGCGTGCGCGCGTTTGCGGCGCGCTAATATTCCAAAATACGGCCTTCTTTGCGGCAATTGTCAGAGAACCCACTTATTACTAAGGAGAAAAAATGGCAGAACTCAAATATCGGCGTATTTTACTCAAACTTAGCGGCGAGGCGTTGGTGGGCGAAACCGGTTTTGGAATCAACGTTTCGGAAGTCGAGGCCATCGCCCGCCGTATCAAAGAAATTTATGAATTGAAGGCCGAGATTGCAATTGTCATTGGCGCCGGGAACTTATGGCGTGGCAAACAGGGGCTTGAACGCGGCATGGACCGCGCTACCGCAGATTATATGGGCATGCTTGGCACGATGATGAACGCCCTGGCGTTGATGGACGCGTTGGAACGCCAAAACGTATTCACCCGCGTCATGTCTGCTATTGAGATGCGTGCGATTGCTGAGCCTTACATCCGCCGCCGGGCCATTCGCCATCTCGAAAAGGGGCGAGTGGTTATCTTCGGGGCCGGGACAGGCAACCCGTTTTTCTCCACCGATACCGCTGCCGCCCTGCGCGCGACCGAAATCGATGCTGATGTGGTCATCAAAGCCACCAAAGTGGATGGTGTTTATGATTCTGACCCCAAGAAAAATGCTAATGCCGTCAAATTTGACCACCTGACTTACATTGACGTTCTCAACCGCCGCCTTCAAGTGATGGACTCGACTGCCATTACGCACTGCATGGAAAACAAAATCCCCTTGCTGGTGCTGAATCTGTGGGACGAAGTGGCCCTTAAGCAAGCCCTGCACGGCGAAAAAGTGGGCACATTGATTTCAGCATAGAAGACACGACAAAAAAGTAAGCGGCATGCATCATAAATTGGTGTATGCCGCTTACTTTTTGCCGCAGTTTGGTTTCCGTTTGTTTTGGCTCTTTAGGGATTCTCGTGATAAGTCCCCGCATTTTGGGATATGGCCGCGCGCGTTTGCGGCGCGGCCATATCCCAAAATGCGGCCTTCTTTACGGCAAATATCAGAGAACCTTTATTTGGTGAGTAGCGCAAATTGACACTTTAAGGTATCCTTAGCACAATAAACCATTTTCGGGAGGCCGATGTGATTAAGGACTTATTGAAAGACATTGACTCGCGCATGCGTAGCGCAATTAGCGTGCTGGAACACGACCTTTCCGGTATTCGCACCGGGCGCGCCCATCCAGGGCTGGTCGAAAAAATCCAGGTGGAATATTATGGCGCAGAAACCCCCTTGATGCAACTGGCGTCAATCAGCGTCCCTGACCCGCGTTCGTTGCTTATTAAGCCTTTCGATAAATCAACACTCAAGGCTGTCGAACGCGCCATTCTGGCGTCGGATTTGGGATTGACTCCCAATAACGATGGGCAGGCCATTCGTCTGAACTTGCCGATACTGACTGAGGAACGCCGTCGCGACCTGGTCAAAGTTGTCAACCATCGCATTGAAGATTCGCGCGTGGCGGTGCGTAATGTGCGTCGTGAAGGCATGAAAGACCTGAAAGAATTTGAAAACGAAAAATTGATTTCTGAAGACGAGCGCAAACGCGGCGAAGACGATTTGCAGAAAATGGTTGAGAAGGTTATCGCGGAAATCGACTCAATTGGGAAACGCAAAGAACAAGAAATCATGGAAGTCTAAATCGGCGTTGATGAGCCAGCCCAATTTCCCTACTGATTCCGATAGGTTGCCCGTTCACGTTGCCATCATTATGGACGGCAACGGTCGCTGGGCGTTAAAGCGCGGATTGCCGCGTCTGGCCGGCCACAAAGCCGGGACGGAAAACCTGCGCCGTGTCATCCGCGCCTGCGTCGAATTTGGCGTGAAGTACCTGACCATTTACGCCTTTTCAACCGAAAACTGGGGACGCCCCCCGGCGGAAGTCAACGGCCTGTTGCGTATTCTGGAAGATGTGATTGACAAGGAATTGCGCGAACTGGATGAGCAAGGGGTTTGCCTGCGTCACATTGGCCGCCTGGAGCAATTGCCTTCCCATCTCCAAAAAAAGGTGCGCGAAGCCGTTGAACTGACCAAAAATAACTCGCGGCTTTTTCTCAATGTGGCATTCAACTACGGCGGGCGCGATGAAATCCTGCAAGCCGTCAAACAGATGATTCACGACGGCGTCGGTGCCGAAGAGGTCTCGCCGGAAATTTTCTCGCGCTATCTCTACACATCCGGTACGCCTGACCCTGACCTTATCATCCGTACTTCGGGTGAGTTGCGCATTAGCAACTTTCTCATCTGGCAGGCGGCTTATTCAGAATGGTACGTTACCCCCACCTACTGGCCTGATTTCAACAAGGAAGAATTCAAAAAAGCGCTTGAGACTTACGCCACCCGCGACCGGCGTTATGGCAAAGTCACATCCACCGATTACGAGGAGAATCATGCGTGAACGTACCATTTCAGCGCTGGTTATTTTTGCCATTGGCTTACCAGCGCTGATTTTCGGGGGGGCATTCTATTTCCTACTTATTGCTTTCCTACTGGTTGCCGCATCCTGGGAATATGCAACAATGTTCCGGCCCATGCAGCAAAGCTCATCCCGCCTGGTTTTGGTAGGCGGGACTTTTGTTATCGCCCTTACGCGCGCGTTTTTCCAGGATTACAGTTTGCTTGCGCTCGAAATCCTGGTCTTGCTGGCCCTTGCGGTTCATCTGATTCAATATGAGCGCGGCAAGGACGATGCAGTGGCAGGCTTTGGCATTACAGTAGCCGGCTTGCTCTATCTCGGATGGATTGGTTCCTACCTGTTCGATTTGCGCTGGCTGGAACATGGCTTTTGGTGGTTTTTCCTGGTTTTGCCCTGCGTCTGGCTGGCCGATGTTGGCGCGTACTGGATTGGCTCTGCCTACGGCAAACGCAAAATGTCACCGCGTCTCAGCCCTCACAAATCCTGGGAAGGCTACTGGGCCGGGGTGGTTAGCGCCGTTCTAGCCGGGGCCTTTCTCGCGTTTGCCTACAGCACCTGGGGGCCGCTCGATGTCCCGCCCTGGCACGGCGCAATGCTCGGCCTGCTGATTGGCCTGCTAACCCCGCTCGGTGACCTGGGCGAAAGCATGTTCAAGCGGCATGTCGGCATGAAGGATTCAGGTAACATCATTCCAGGGCATGGCGGCGCATTCGACCGCATCGACTCCTGGCTGTGGGCCGCCATTATCGGCTACTATTACATACAGTGGTTTCTTCTCTAAATCCAAATGTGCCATGCGGTCAGCCGCATGGCACATTAAATTGGTTCTCTGGTACGGGAATCCCCAAAGAGCCAACAAGCAGATAGCACAAGGAGAAAAACTTATGGAATCTGTTCGTGAGCCAACCCGCAACCTGGCCCTTGACTTGGTGCGCGTCACCGAAGCCGGCGCCCTGGCGGCAGGCCGCTTTATGGGACGCGGCGACAAAGAAGCCGCCGACAAAGCCGCGGTGGACGCCATCCGCCTGGTACTCAACAGCATGGACATCAACGCCGTCGTTGTCATCGGCGAAGGGGAAAAGGATAACGCTCCCATGCTCTATAACGGCGAAAGGGTTGGTACCGGGAGAACCAACCTGGAATTTGACCTGGCCATCGACCCGATTGACGGAACCCGCCCCCTGGCCTACGGACGCTCGAATGCGATTGCTGTTGTTGCCATCGCCCCGCGTGGCAGTATGCTCGACCCAGGCCCTTTCTTATATATGGACAAAATCGCTGTTGGTCCGCAGGCCAAGGGTGTGATTGATATCGAAAAACCGATTATCGATAACCTGAAAGCCATCGCCAAAGCAAAACAGAAAAAACTGGAAGACCTGACCTGCATCATCCTCGACCGTCCGCGCCACGACGAGATGATTCGTGAAATGCGCGTTGCCGGGGTGCGTATCCGCATGATTCCTGATGGCGACGTTACCGCCGCCATGATGACTGCCTGGCCCGATACTGGCGTGGACGCCCTGTTCGGCATCGGCGGAACGCCCGAAGGCGTCATTGCCGCCTGTGCTATGCGCGCCATGGACGGCGAAATCCAGGGCAAACTCTTCGCCCGTAACGACGACGAACTCAGGCGTGGGCAGGACATGGGCTACGACTTCACCAAAGTCCTGACCATCGAAGACCTGGTCGCCTCGGAGGATGTCTTTGTCGCCGCGACTGGAAT
>JAWOIR010000332.1:0-3701 GCA_046484545.1 Anaerolineales bacterium | reverse complement strand
GCGACGGCGAAGACAATAATTGCGAAAACCTGTCCGCCCATGAAGGCAGTGTCGCCATAGCGCCAGAACGAAACCAGGTTGATATTGGCGGCGTTGAGCATCAGTTCGATGCCGAGCAAAATTGCAATCACATTTTTGCGCGCCAGCACGGCGTACAAGCCAATGCTAAAGAGCGCCGCCGCAAGGAAGAGATACCAGGACAAAGGAACCATATTCTGCGCGCCTCCTATTTGCGGTTTGCAATGTAGACCGCGCCAACCAGCGCCGCCACGAGCATAATGGATGCCACTTCAAAGGCCAGCACATAGGCGTCCGGTGAGACGAGAGCCAGCGAAAGCCCCATCAGCGGGTCGCCAACCACATCCGCCTTTTGGGCATTTGCGTTGTGCATTTGGCCGGTCAGGAAAACCAGCCCGGCGAAAGTGGCAATCGAAATCAGGGCCGCCCAGGGCCAGCCCGCGTTGGTCTGCGGGGAGTCGCTGAGCAGGTTGCGGCGGGTGAACATGACGGCGAAGATAAATAAAATCGCTATCGCGCCGACGTAAACCACAATCTGCACCACCGCAAGAAAAGCGGCTTCGAGCGTGGCAAACAATATCGCCGCCCCAAAAAGGACAGCAATCAGCCACAGGGCCGCATGAACCAGGTTGCGGGTGGTCACGACCATCAGCGCCGAAACCAGGATGAACGCCGCAGTCAGGAAAAAGATAATTTGTTCAGCAGTCATAATCTCCGGTCCTCCCCGTCCTAATCCGCCGCGGCGGTCTGCGCCGGGACGTTCGCTCCACGCTTGCGGCGCGCCTGCGAGCGCAGGAACTCAATCACAACCCAGGCCAGGGCGACGTTCGATAAAAACAGTCCTGAAACGTACAGCCATGCCGGCGCGTCGAGCAGCAGGCGATGCACAACCGCCGTGACCATCAGCAGGACGAAAGACAGCGGGGTCAGGAATTTCCAGTTGAAGGCCAGCATGTGGTCGATGCGGATACGCGGGACAGTGTATTTGACCCACATGATGACCCAATAGCCAATCATGGCCTTGACCAGCAGATAGAACGCGCCCAGGAGCGGATACTGCTCGGCCCAGGGGCCTTGCCAGCCGCCAAAGAACAAAATTGCCAGGAAGCCGCCAAAGGTGTAGGCATGCAAGAGTTCACCGGCGTAGAACAGGCCGAATTTCATGCCCGAATACTCGATGTGGAAACCGGAGACGATTTCCGATTCGCCTTCATCCAGGTCGAAGGGCGCGCGTCCCAGTTCGGCAATCGAGGCAATCAGGAAGATGAGCGCGCCCAGCGGCGAGACCAGCACAAACCAGAAGGCCGACTGCGCTTCGGTGATGGCGACAAAACTCATCGAGCCGACAATGACCGCCGGGATAAGCAGGGAGACCACCATTGGGATTTCATACGAAATCATGTTGGCAACCATGCGGTACGCGCCGACCAGGGCATATTTGTTGTTCGAGGCCCAGCCCGCCATAATAATGGAAAGCGTGCCAAGCGCGCCCGCCGCAATCAGGTAGAGCAGGCCGACGTTCAAATCGACGCCATAAATGCGCGAGCCAAGCGGGAAGACCGCCCAGATAATCAGCACCGAGGCCATCGACAGGATGGGCGCCAGGTTGAAGACCACCCGGTCAGCACCCTGGGGGGTGATGTCTTCCTTAAGGATGAGTTTGATGATATCCGGGAAGGGCTGGAACAGGCCAAACGGGCCGACCCGGTTGGGGCCGAGCCGGTCCTGGAAGCGGGCCACAACTTTGCGCTCCACCCAGACCAGCAGGATATCAACCACCATGATAGCCATGATGAATACGACGATGGCAAGAAAGTTGATGACCAGTTCAGAAACCCAGTCGGCCCAGCCCCAGCCGAGAAAGAGTCCCATCAACCATTCATAGACCACCTTGATAGGGTCTGTAAGAAATTCCATGGATTGCTCCTCTGAAACAATGAAAAGGCTGATAGGAGAACCTTATCAGCCTTTCTTGTCAAATGGATATTAAACCCAGTCCAACATGCCTTTGCGCCAGATGTAATACAATCCGGCCAGCAGGATGAGAATAAAAATAATGCCTTCCACCACCACGAAAATTGGCATGATGTTCAGGGTCATGGCCCAGGGAAACAGGAAGACTGTTTCCACATCGAAAATCAGGAAGGCCAACGCAAAAACATAATATTGTGCTTTGAATTGCACCCAACTATCCCCCACTGTTTCAATGCCGCACTCATAGGTGCTGAGTTTGATGGGGTTGGGTTTTTTAGGGGCCAATACCATCGCCATTACAATGGCCGCGATTGGTATGATGGCCGCCACGATAAGGAAAAGACCAAGATAGACCCAGGGATTTTCCATTTCGCCTCCTCACGTAGATTGGGTTTTTCGTCACAAACAGACTGTAGGATTTTATCACAAGCAAACCGACAAGGGAAATTACGGTTGTATTATTATCATGGTGATATTTGTCATGTATTTGAAAAATTTATAGAAAAATAAGACTGGTATTTCAAGGGATTATAGATTCTCTGATATTTGCCGTAAAGAAGGTCGTATTTTGGGGTGTGGGCGTGCGCCCACACCCCAAAATACGGGGACTTGTCCCGGAAGCTCCTAAAGAGCCGGATTATCAGTACTTCACGAAGGTTAAAAGAATTTCCGATTTTTGGTGTGTGTGGCGGGCGCGCATTTGCGGCCCGCCACACACACCAAAAATCGGGTTTCTTTGAGGTGTTTCGTGAACTACTGATTATATAAATCAAGAAAACTGGCAGGTTATGGCTGCCAGTTTTCGACTTTCAGTTCTGCTGGATTCTCTGATATTTGTCTTGAAGAAGGGCGTATTTTTGGGTGTGAGCGCGTATCCCACAGAATCAAGGCTTGCCGCCTCCGGGTGGATTGGGATTACCGCCTCCAGGGTTGCCCTGTCCGGGTGGTGTGGGCTTGTCCTTGTCCTGCCCGGGCGGTATGGGTTTGTCCTTGTCCTGTCCGGGCGGTGTGGACTTGTCTTTGTCCTGCCCGGGAGTAACTTCTTCAGTTAAGACAGGATTAACCTGAACGGGCGGATTTTGCAGGCCCGGAGGGTTGGGATTCCCCTGACCGGGATTTTCGTGCCCGGGCGCGTTCAGCGCATGCCAGTTCCGCCGCGACTCCAGCACATCAACGGCCGCTTCAAACGCCGTGCTATTTTGCGCACCTGCGTTGCTATGAATTGCCAGCAAACGTTTCTCTTGCGCAGTAAGTCTTTCGACAATCACAGCGCTGAGTTCCGCCTGGCCCACCGTATGCTCAGACAATCGAGGGCCGGCAAGGATGCGCTGATATTCCTGCAAGGCAACCGGGATGTCTTTCTGCCTGCCAGCGGTTATCAGCCGTTCGATTTCGTTCAGGCGCTTGTCGGCAAATGACAGGGCCAGGCGGGCGGCCCTGTCCGGCTCAGGTTCCCAGCCCAGGCGCGCTTCTTCAACCTGCAGGTTTAGCGGGTAAAGCAAGTCGCCGGGCAGGGAGTCGGCGGCAGCGTAAATCGTGCCGGTCAACAGTGCGGAGACGACCAGCACAACCACCGTCATGGCCCTGAAGGCCATGCGAAGGCCGGCAAAAATGGATTGCGACGCCAAATTGCGTGAACGGCCGCGCTCGGCCCTCAGCCGGGAAGCGTGAACCAGGTAATTCTGGCGCGCAGAAGCCTTGCGCAGCGG
>JAWOIR010000328.1:0-3486 GCA_046484545.1 Anaerolineales bacterium | reverse complement strand
GGGAAGAATAACAACATCACGAACAAGTAGGAATATAGCGCGGCCGTCAGGTAACTCATAATTTGATAGGTATTTTGTTTTTCGATGATTTTAAACATTGGCAGTTGCCTTTCTTTGGGTGTAAACACTGGTTGGGATGATATGCCGGGCAATTTCTGCCAGGGCCTGACGTTCGGGAGTTTCCGGGAAAGCCTCCAGGCTGGTCAGGCTGTTCTGCACGAAGCCTTCCGCTTCGCTGATAGCCCGTTCGATGGCTTTGCTTTCCCTGATCGTTACGATCAATCGCTCCAGGTTGTCCTGGCTATGCCCGTTACGTTGAATGACAGAGACCAGGGTTGGGTCATTGGGATGGGCCTCCAGGTAGTACAAGGCGGGCAGGGTGACCGTTCCCTGCCGCAGGTCATTGCCGACCGGTTTCCCCAGGCGGGCCTCTTGGCCGGTGAAATCGAGCACATCGTCGATAATTTGAAAAGCCATCCCGATTTCGTGACCAAATTTGCGCGCTGCGGCAAACACCTCATCATCCGCCTGGCTTAAGCGCGCCGCCGCACTGGTTGCCAGCTCAAACAGGGAGGCGGTCTTGGCGTTTATCCAGCGGTAGTAATCTTCGCGCAGGGAAATGCCTTTTTCGCTGGAAAGCTGGAGTATCTCCCCACCGACCATGCTTCCCAGGGTCTCTGTGAACAGGCGCATGACGGGTAAGGAATCTACTTGGACGGCCAACTGGGCGGCCACCGCAAAGGCAAAATCGCCGGTTAGCGTGGTGGCAGCAGATGACCAGTGACTGTTCAAAGTTGCTATCCCGCGCCGTAAGGCGGCCCGGTCGATCAGGTCATCGTGGACCAGGGTGGCGATATGCAGCATCTCGATTGCAGCTGCCAGCCGCAGGAGCGGTTCCGGCCTGGCTCCGAGCATGTTCCCCGTCAACAGGGCCAGCCTGGGGCGGATACGCTTGCCGCCTGAAACAACAAGTTGATAGAGCGCCTTCGCCAGGGTTGAGTTATTGCTCTCAATGTACGGATAAATCAGCGCGTCAATCTGCTGTAGGCGCTCTTGAACCGGTTCTGCAAAAGGAGTCATTACAATCTCTCTTTTCTGTAGTGTCGGTTATTTCGATATTAACCGAAATAAAAAGGCAAAAAATATAATCCCCTACGAATCGGGGATTGAATTCAACATTTTACGCACAATTTCGCTCTTTTTGGCAATATTGATAATCGTCTTGGTCGGGATTTTTTGGCCTTGCTCGTAAATGGTGGTGGCCGTTTCGAGCACAGCCAACATTTCGGTCATTTTCTTTTTGGTCACGGCCGATTCATCGGTCTGCTCAAGTTCGGCAACCGTCTCACGCAGCATATTCAGGGTTGGGTCCAACTCACGGCGTTTACGCATGTAGATAATTACGCGCGCCATTTCCCAGACATCACCCAGGGCTTCAAAATGCTCCGTACGCTCGCCCAGAATATGAACGGCTTTGACAATCCCCCAGTTTTGCAGTTCCTTCAACCCGGCGCTGACCGTCGAGCGCGCAACCGAAAGGGTTTCGCTGATCGCTTCGGCATTCAGCGGCTCGGGGGAGATGTACAGCAGGGCGTGGATTTGGGCAATTGTGCGATTAATACCCCAGCGTTCGCCCATTTCACCCCAATGGATGATGAATTTCTGTGCGGTTGGTGTTAGTTGAGTCATAAATTTCTTTCGTTTTTTTCGATTATAACCGAAACAACGAAAAATGCAAGATATTATCTTGCATTATGGTCTAGTGAAATTTCCGCCGACTGAATGCTGGTCGAATTGGAAGTGCTTGGTCAAATTGACAGGCGCCCAATACTGAACGAATTGTCCGGGAACTCAGTTTACTTGACCCCCGCCACCGCCCAGGCTAGCCCAAAAATCGCGGCGGGCAGAAAAAATAAAAATGCTCTCTCTCCATTTACACAAAGTTCTTGACTCACCATTCGCTGAAATTTTTTGAAATCGCGAATTTATTTTCGCCGCCATATATGGCGGGTGTCATTTTTGAGATTTGGAACGCCTGCAGAAATTTCACAAAAATTTCGACGACTTTTGACAATTTTGGGCAAGCTTGGAGATAAAAACCGGCTTTTTGGCCGAAATTCAAGAAAGTCATTTTAATTTCAGCGAATGGACAGTCTTGAGACTACTTATTCTAACGGAAATGGCAATCTGGTTAAGGCACGCGCATACACACCGTTTGACCAATTGATGGGGTTGATTTAGCGATATGGGCGAGATATTTTATCTCGCCCATATTTTTTACAGTGCGCCATGCAAATAAAAAATAGGGCTCTGTGGAAGGCCTCGATCTGATCGTCTGCTCTTCCAGCGGCAGCGCGTCCAATGCTACGAACCCGGTTGGCGCAGGCTATCAAGTTCCCATCTCGGAAGCCGTTCGTCGGGGCGCGGAGATTGCAACCGCAGCCGTGGGGTTGATCACCAGCGCGGCTCAGGCCGATGAGATCATTTGCAATGGCCAAGCGGATATTGTATTATTGGGTAGGGAGATGCTGCGCAATCCTTATTGGGCACTGCAAGCAGCCCAGACACTCTAACAACCTGCGCCAATCCCCAATACAATACTTGCACGCCTTTTAAAATATGCTGGAGGAATAAACCATGAAACTTACCGGAAAAACAATCGCCATCCTCGTTGCCGAAGGGGTTGAAGATCTGGAATACTTTGTGCCCCTGATGCGGCTGCAGGAGGAAGGCGCAACCGTGCTCAGCGCCGGGCTGGAGCTAAAACCCGTCAAAGGCAAAAACGGGCTGGCTATCACCCCCGACGCCACCATCGAATCCCTGAAATCAGATGACTTGGCCGCGCTAATCATCCCCGGCGGTTGGGCACCGGACAAACTGCGCCGTTACCCCGCTGTCACAAACCTTGTCCGACAAATGGACGATGCCAACAAGCTGCTCGGCATCATCTGCCACGGCGGGTTGGTCGCCATTTCAGCCGGGGTCGTCAAAGACCACCGCGCCACCGGTTCGCTTGGCATCAAGGATGATCTGGTCAACGCGGGCGCTACCTGGGTCGACCAACCCGCTTTTCGCGACGGCAACCAAGTCTGGGGGCGGGTTGTAGCGGATATCCCTGATTTTTGCAGGGAGCTTATGGCGGTTTTGGTGTCATAAAAAACATGCAAGCCGCAAAAGTGGGGTAATGCCGGTATCGGTATCGAGACGTTGTATCAGCCGCGCCTGGGGAAAGAAACTCAGGCGCGGCTTCAGGTTTGCCCCGCATGAGTTCTGTGGGGTAGAGATAAGTTGTATGTAGGGACTGACACTGCCTTTGCAGAGCGCTGCCTCAAATTTTACAGGACTCTTATCCTAACCCGGACAAGCCGGAAAAGAAAACTTTTAACCACGACGGCGACAACGGGACACAACGGAAAATCTTAAATGCTCTTACGTCGTGTTCCGTCGTTGCCTTTGTGGTAAATTCCTTGCTTTTTGCCTGCACTG
>JAWOIR010000281.1:0-6716 GCA_046484545.1 Anaerolineales bacterium | reverse complement strand
ACTTTGCCAAAGCCATGTTCCTGCCCGGCTGGGCGCACAACACGACGATTTTGCTGGTCATGCAGCATGTCGATAATCGCATGAAATTCCGCATTGGGCGCAGTTTGTTCACCCTATTCCGCACCGGACTGGTGGCTGAGGAGGAGCCGGGTTATAAAATTAATGCCCGGGTCGAAGGTTCACACGAAATCACCCGCGACTTTGCCCGCCGCACTGACGGCGTTCCTCTCGGCTCGTTCGGCGAAAACCTGCTCGGATTGCCGACCACCGCCCACATCCTGGGCGGCGCGCCGATTGGGAACAGCGCCGACGAAGGTCTGGTCGATGAGAACTTTCAAATCCACAACTATCCCGGCCTGTATATCATCGACGGCTCGATTGTCCCCGCCAACCCCGGCGTCAACCCCAGCCTGACGATTACCGCCCTGGCGGAGTATGCCATGAGCAAGATCGGCGTAAAAAATGACGCGCAACCTGCCTGAATCGGAAATCTGTTTTATCCCAGCCCTTTGATAAAATGAGGCACACGCCAGCCGCCCAGTAGCCAAAAACTCCGACCCAAAACCAGAGCGATTCTGACGGAGCCCAGGATAATTGCAATTAAGCGGCCCCGGCAAACATAAACGCAACCAGAAAATAAAACATTGCGAGAAACATGCGAACTTCCAGGTTGTTTCTATCATCTTACAGCATTTTTATCTCGAGTCTAAACTGAAATAAGCATGGCTGCTATTTTGTAGTGAGCCGCCCCCGGATTTTCAATCAAAAAATGTTAGGTATCGCTGTTTATTATCAGTATAATGAAAATGTGATTTCTGGATTGTATCTTACTCCTGCTTCCATCAGTTACCTGAATCAATTCCTGCTCTTGCTATTGATTACAGGCTATTTTGGCTACCGCTTTCACAAGAAAGAGATATTTCAAAGGCAAAATTTGACGCTGGCTGTGTTTTTTTTCTGCGTCACGGCCCTCTCTGGTTTGCTTTTTTTGGAGGTCTCTTTACTGCCATCGCAGCGTCTGTACGCTGTTTATCTGCAAAGCACTGTGTTGGCCATTGTGATGCTTTGCCTGATTCTATTTGCTTATGCTTTCCCCTTTTTACGCGCTAAACAGGCTTTGGAAAGACGTATCGCTTTGTTCTTTTTTGGGGCTTACGCGCTCTTTGAAGCCGGGTATGCTGCCTGGCGTTTTTCATTGTTGTTTTCCTCTGGGCTGGTTGAGTTTCGTATTGACTGGATGGACATTGGCCCGGTATTGGGATTCTTGTGGACGATTTTTGTTTTTGTGCGCGGCGCAATTCAGAACCGGCAAGTTCAAGCCAGCCGTTATTTCGCCCTGATTTTTGTTATTCCCCTTTTTCTAGCTTTTCTCAATCTTTTGCGCACTTTTGGTTATGTTCCGAGCATGTTGTATCACGTCAGTATCTCAATCGGTGTTTTGCTGACCATATTCTTTTTTGCGCTCAATTATTTTTCATCGTTGCCTGAGCAAACTTCACTCATGGTCAAATTCTCTGGGGTGATTATCACTGTCATGCTCACCATTTTGGGGAGCGTCGCTTGGCTGCTGACTCCTGCCTATGTCAGTCAGTACCGGTCTGGAATTCGACAGCAGGTAACGTTTCGTTTTTCACCTATTGCGGATGGCGGATATCGGGTTTTCGAGATACCCTTTCAGTACGAAAGGGAGTTAGGTGAAAAATTACTCCTGACCGATAGCCCTGAACTCCAGCCGTTCATCTTTGTTCGGGATTTTGAATTTGAGTTTTTTGGGATAAAACACGAAGTCTTTATGATTTCAGGTGATGGATTTGTGGCTTTTGGCGAACATCCGGCGCGCGCCTTGCGTGATTTTGAATACCGTTTTTCTCCTATGCCGGTTGTTATGGCCGCGTTGCTTGATTTTAATCCTGACATTGGCGACGGCGGTATTTACCTGCGCCGCGAACCCGATAGGCTGATGGTCACTTATGATCGTGTGCCAGGCTATTATTATCCCGAACAGCTTTACACGTTTCAGATTGTTCTACGCGCAGATAATACCTTTGACATTACTTATCACACCTTGCCAGATATGCGATATGTACCGAATGACCGGCCGGATTCCAGTTTGTGGGCGATTGGCATAATACCAGGGGGCACCAACTTTGAGCAGCCCAACCTGCTTGCTGTTCCCTTTTCGATTGGCCCGCAAGGCTGGGTGGACGACCACTATCGCGCGTTTCGTGCTTATCTGCATGATTTTATAAGTCCGTTGGCTTTGACAATTTTATTAAGCAGCCTTCTTGTTGTGATTGGCCTGCCTATTTTAATACGGCTGGCATTAACCAAACCGCTTGAAGCCTTAATTTCTGGGGTGCGCGCCTGGAACAAAGGTAATCTGGATGTGCAAATTCCCGTTAAGTTCAATGACGAAGTTGGTTATCTTTCCGCTTCTTTCAATAGCCTTGGCGCACAATTAGGCTCCTTGCTAAAAGACCTCGAATCTGCAGTTGACGAACGCACCCGTGACTTGCTTGTGGTCAACGAAGAAATGCGCAAACTGTTCATTGCGGTGCAGCAAAGCCCAAATGCAATTGTAATAACCGACCTCAATGCCCATATTGAATATGTTAACCCTGCCTTTGAACATTCCACCGGATATCGAATGGAGGAAGTTATTGGAAAAAATCCAAGTATTCTCAAATCCAAACGAATGCCCCCCTCTGTCTACGAAGAAATGTGGAAAACAATCAAATCTGGGCAGACATGGCGCGGGGAGCTGTGCAACCTGCGTAAAAACGGCCAGGAGTTTTGGGAGTACATTGTTATCGCTCCGATTCGAAACGATATGCAGGAAATTACCCATTATGTCGCCGTCAAAGAAGATGTCACTGACCGTGCCCTGGCTGAGCAGGCGCTAAAGGAGAGTGAAAAGCACTATCGTGACCTGTTTGAGTTGGAGTCAGATGCCATTTTCATCATCCGCAATAGTGATGGACGTATTCTCGAAGCTAACAATGCTGCTTCGGTTATGTATGGCTACTCTGTTGAAGAATTGACGCGTCTGAGCAATTTTGATTTATCGGCGGAGCCGGAAAAAACGCGCAATGCTACTTCCGCGACCGTTCCAGCCGACAAAGTGGTTGTCATCCCGCTGCGCATGCACCGTCGCAGCGATGGAGAAGTTTTTCCGGTAGAAATTACCGCTCGCTTTATCATTTGGAAAAATCAATCCGTTCACATTGCTGCTATTCGGGATATTACTGAGCGGCGACAGGCTGAAGCTCAACTGGAACGATGGGCCGCCACCGACAGCCTGACAGGCCTGTACAATCGCAGGCATTTCTACGACTCCGCCATAAAATTCTTCCGTCGCGCTGCTCACGATGGTGACAACCTGACACTTTTGATGATGGATATCGACTATTTTAAGCCTGTCAATGATGCTTACGGACACCCTGCTGGCGATGCTGTTTTATGCGAAGTCTCCCACCGTATTCAAGAAACGCTGCGTCCCGTGGATTTATTGGCGCGTTATGGTGGTGAAGAATTCGTTGCCGCTCTGATTGACATCGACTACAAAATAGCTTGCGATATTGCCGAGCGTATTTTGAAAATTATCCATGTTACGCCGATTTCCTTTGAAGATAAATCCATCTCGGTCACAATTAGTATTGGCGTTGCGCAATTTAGTCCGCACTATAAAAACCTGGATGAAATGCTCTCTGCTGCAGATAATGCTTTGTACCTCGCTAAACAGGCCGGGCGTAATTGTTACTATACACTCCCCATTAATCCCCCCCTTGGGAGACTTGATTGAAAAATTACACCTGGCTTCTCTTCGACGCCGACGACACCCTCTTTGATTTTCCCCGCGCCGAGGCCAACGCTCTCAAATGGACGCTGGACGAACTCGGCATTCCATCTTCCCCCGACTATTTCGAGATTTACGCCCGCTGTAACCTGTTCGTCTGGAAGGAATTCGAACGCGGATTGGTTACTTCGACCGAACTGCGCACCAAACGCTTCCACCTGTTTTTTGACGAAGTGGGAATCACAGCCGACCCGCAAACGGTCTCGCCGCTTTATTTGCACAATCTCGCCCTCGGCACCGACCTGCTCCCCGGCGCCGAAGAAGTTATCCGCTTTCTCAAGCCGCGTTTCCATCTGGGACTGGTCACCAACGGACTGGCCGATGTCCAGTATCCCCGGCTTGCCCGCTCGGCCCTGGCGGATTGTTTCGAGCAGGTTTTTATTTCTGAAGAAGTTGGGGCTGCGAAACCGTCAAAAGCCTATTTCGACGCCGTTTTCAGCGCGATAGGAAACCCGCCCAAAAACGAAGTCCTCATCATCGGTGACAGCCTGTCCTCCGACATGCGCGGAGGCTTCGATTATGGTATCGACATCTGCTGGTACAACCCTGATAACCAACCCACCGACCTGCCGGTCACTTTCCAGATTGCTAGTTTAACCGAACTGCCCTCGAAACTGGGCTTGCACCAGCGGCTTTAGTCTGTCTCAGATAGGGCCTCAGTTGGGGTGTCTTTTTTCCTTGACGTGCGCAAATAGTTAGATGATAATCTAACTCATGGCAAATGTCCTCCATACTTATTGGGCGCGTGTGAGCGCCTTTCACCCCAATGCCCGCCTGTTCCTGGCGAGCGCCATTCTGACCGGCGCCGCGCTGGGTGTTTATCGCCTGCTGTTTAACTTCTATGTTTTGAGCCTGGGATTTGACGAGGGTTTACTCGGACAGTTAATCACCATCGGCAGCCTGGCTGCCATGATAACCGCCCTGCCGATGGGCTACCTGGCCGATACGCTCGGACGCAAAAACTCCTTCCTGCTCGGCGGCGTGCTGCTGGCCGGGTCGCTGGCGGCCATGCTGATTTGGCCCTCCGTGCCCATGTTTTACGTGATGAATTTTGTCATGGGTATGGCTCAGGCCTTGCAAATGGTCACCATGGCGCCCTTTCTGCTCGAAAATTCGGGCGAGCAGGAACGCACCTACCTGTTCAGCCTGGGTTCCGGCTTGCAGATGGCGGCGGCCTTCCTGGGTAACTCAGTCGGCGGCTACCTGCCTGGCTGGATTGCCGCCCAGCAAGGAGTCGAGCCGACCAGCAGCATCGCCTACGCCGGCGCGCTGGGCATCATCAGCCTGCTGGCTTTGCTAGGCTTGATTCCGCTCTTATGGCTCAAAACCCCGGTCCTGAGAAAAAAAGACCGCGCCTTTTTCGCACCCTTTTCCTATGCCCGCAAGCATCCCGGCACGCTCTCGAAATTGCTGGCCCCCATGCTGGTTACCTCGATTGGCGCGGGTCTGTTCATGCCCTTCATGAACGTTTTTTTCCGCGTTGCCCACGGCCAGCCTGACCCGGTCATCGGCAACGTGCTGGCCTGGGGCGCGCTGGCCATGGGTGTTGGCCTGATTATCGCCCCACCGCTGGCCGACCGCTACGGTAAAATTGAACTGGTGGTCTTTACTCAGGGCATCTCGATTCCCTTCCTCATCATGCTTGGCTACGCCCCGATGTTCTGGATGAGCGCCCTGGCTCACTACGTCCGCCTTGCGCTGATGAACATGAGCGGCCCCATCTACATGACCTTCGTCATGGAACATGTCGAACCCGACTCGCGCGCCACCGTCACCAGCCTGGTCAGCATGGTCAACAGTTTCGGCTGGGCTTTCAGCCCCTCGATTAGCGGCTGGCTGCAAGTCAACTACGGCTTTGCTCCAGTTTACGCTCTCGTTATCGTGCTGTATACTGCCTCGGTTTACATGTACTGGTGCTATTTCTGGAAAGTGCCCCCGCCCAACGCGGAAGCCCAACCCGTCTGATTTTTTGTAGAGCGAGATACTATCTTGCTCTACGGTTACGCCTAATTTTTTATGGATGTCCTGTATCTCGACTCTAGCATGCTCGTGGTCAATAAACCCGCCGGAATTCCGGTCCTGCCCGATGGCTGGGACGCGGACTCCCCGTATCTTGTTCGCCGTTTAAGCGACGAATACGACCGCCTGTGGGTGGTCCATCGCCTGGACAAAGCCACCTCCGGGACGCTCCTGCTCGCCCGGACAGCGGAGGCCCATCGGACGCTGAACCTGCAATTCGAGCGACGTGAAACCGAAAAGGTCTATCACGCCCTGGTCAACGGCGTTCCTGCTTGGAAAGAACACACCGCCCGACACAAACTGCGTGTCAACGTCGGTCACAAACATCGCACAATGGTCGACCACACCCGTGGCAAACCCGCCGAAACCGCCTTCAAAGTGTTGCAGCGTTTCGCTGATTGTGCCCTGCTCGAATGCCGTCCCACCACCGGACGCACCCACCAGATACGAGTCCATGCCTACGCCCTTGGCCATCCCTTGCTTGGCGACAGCCTCTACAGCGCCCCACCCACCGACATCATCCCCCGCCCGGCCCTGCACGCCCTGCACCTGACAATTTCCCACCCCGAGAGCGGTGAGTGGATGACGTTTGAAGCGCCGTATCCTGAAGATTTTGCAGCCGCGCTGCATAAATTGGGATAAACCGCGTTTGTCGTTTTGAGCGACAGCGAGAAATCTTTTCCACCGCGCACAAGATTCCTCAGCCGCCGCTACACGGCTCCTTCGAAATGACAGACACACAGGGATATAGAAAATGAAAATCCAAATCCACGAAACCGACGTACGAAGAACTGGAGAGCCGAATCCGCGAACTCGATGCGGAGGCCGAGACGCGCAGACG
>JAWOIR010000234.1:0-4084 GCA_046484545.1 Anaerolineales bacterium | reverse complement strand
ATCCATGGCTTCACGCAGGAGTTCGGCTTCGCCAACCTGACGCTCAGCGGCCAGTTTGGTCAGGCGTTCGAGTTGAGTTTGGGTATAGTGGGAGGTCTTGGGTATCATTTTCTCGTCCTGGGCCAGGCGGACTTTATTTCGCCCGGTGACTTTGGCGCGGTAGAGAGCCTGGTCGGCTTTGCGCAGGAGTTCGGAGTTGAGATGCCCATCGATGGGAAAGCAGGCCAACCCAGCGCTGATGCTCAAACCATCAATTTCCACGCCATTTTTACCAACCTTGAGGCGGGTTTCTTCGACCGTGATGCGCAGTTTCTCGAGCAGGAGAAAGGCCTGTTCACGCTCGACATCTGGCAGGATGACGACAAATTCGTCGCCGCCATAGCGCACCGGGATGGCGCTCTCACCGCAATACTGGGTGAGCAAGGATGCAATGGTTTTGAGCACATCGTCACCGACAGAATGTCCATATTCATCGTTGATATGCAAAAAGTTGTCGATGTCGAGGAAGGCCAATGAAACCGGAGTTTCAGACGCGCGGGCTTTTTGCAGGACGGAATCGAGCAGTTCGTAAAAAACTTTGCGAGTGGGCAAGCCGGTGAGGTCGTCAGTGGGGAGGGAAGAGTTAGCTGACATAGGTTCTCCTTTTATTTATTAATAATATGTTCCTATAATATATCTTTATATTACTTAAGTCAAGTATTTTTGTTGAGCAATTGCCACAGTTCTTTAGGAAGTCCCCCTTCGACAAGCTCAGGGCACTGCGTGGTAAGCCCCCGCATATTGGGGGTGTGAGCGCGCGCGTGCGCGCGCTCACACCCCCAATATGCGGCATCCTTCACCCCGAAGAGCGCCAGGGCAGGCAGGCAAATATCAGAGAACCATTGCCACAAAAGGCACAAAATCTATACCCACGTTGTATAATGGGATTGTTGATTTTTGATAGAAAGAATGAAAAATATGAAAAGCAAATTTTATATTTTTACTGTTTTTATATTGTTCTTGTTTAGCGCGTGCTCGGCGCCAGAAACGGTTGAGCCGTTGGAAAATTCCCTACCTGCCGGGCGAATGATTGTGATTGGCGATATTACAGCCGACCCGGCGGAAGTCATTGAAGGCACCCAACCGCTGGCTGATTATCTGGCCGCAAAATTGGTCGATTATGGAATCACTGGCGGCCAGGTGCGCATTGTGACGAGTATGGAGGAAATGGCCGAGTTGCTAAAAAATGGCGAAGTGGACATTTACTTCGATAGCATTTACCCGGCCACCTACATCAGCGACATGACCGGCGGGCAAATTGTGCTGCGACGCTGGCGGTTCGGAGTGGATGAATATCACTCGGTGATTTTTGCCAGCAAAAACAGCGGAATTACCAGCCTGGAGGATTTACGCGGGCAAATCTTTGTGATGGATGCGCCTTATTCAACCTCCGGCTATATGATGCCTGCCGCCCACCTGCTCGAAGCAGGCCTGACTCTTTCAGCCAAAGGGAATTACACCGATCCGGTGAACAAAAACGAAGTCGGCTTTGTTTTTGGTTACGACGATGAAAATGTATTGCAATGGGTTTTAAGCGGACGGGCCGAAGCCGGAGCGGTGGATAATTACCGGTATGACGTTGCTTTCCCATCCGAAGTAACCAGCAATGAATTGGTGGTGCTGGCACGCACCGATGGCGTTCCGCGTCAGGTGATGGTGGTGCGCCCAGGTTTTGACCCTGCTTTGCTTGAGACTTTGAAGGCTGTGTTAATCAACATGGACGAGGATGAATCAGCCCAGGCTGCGCTCAAAAAATTCCAAACATCCCAATTCGATGATTTCCCGGAAGGGATTACTGCCGCGATGCAAGAGATTCGCCGCATGTTTGAGATGGTGCGCGAGATCGACCTGCCATAAATCATGCCAAATTTTTTGCGTAATCTCTCCCTGCGTGACAAAATCGCCACACTAACCAGCCTGCTGGTAGTAGTGGTGGTTTTGTCTTTAACCTTGATTTCCATTGAACGCGAGCGCGCCAACTTTCAACAAGAACTGGTGGAGCAGGCCAACCTGTTCCTGAAAACAACCACCCTAAGCCTGCGTGATTCGCTCTATAAACTGGAGTTGGATGAACTCATCGCCCTGACGCTGGTTTTGCGTGAAGACAAAGATATTAGCCGCTTTATTGTTTACGATGGCGAAGGGCGCGTACTGGTCGATTCTGACCTGGAAAATATCACCGATTTTTCGCGTGCCATCGACCCGCAAGGGCAGCGACTGCTCGCCATGCCCGCAGATGAAACCTTCATGCAATGGGATGATGACCAATTGCTGGCCGGGCGTTCTGTGCGCTTGGGCAACCAGACCATCGGAGCCATTCTTACCGGCCTGAACACCGCAGAATTAGACGAAAAAATCAGCACCATTACCTGGCAGGGCATTGTGCTTGCTCTGGCAGCCCTGGTTCTTGGTATTTTGCTAACCATTCTGCTCTCGCGGGAACTCACTCATCCCCTGATTGCTTTAACCTATAGCGCTGAACAAATGGCAAACGGCAACCTGGAGGTGCGCGTTCAGCCAGCCTCACAGGATGAGATTGGTCGCCTGGCCGAAGCCTTCAACCAAATGGCCGTCGGATTGCAGGAACGCGAATGGCTGCGCGATATGTTCGGACGCTTTGTCAGCCACGAGGTGGCCGATGCCATCCGCCATGGACGCGTCAAACTGGAGGGAGAGTACCGGGTGGTTTCAGTGCTTTTCTGCGACATCCGCGACTTTACCAATTTTTCAGAGCGCCATACTCCGCAGGAAGTGGTTGGCATGCTAAACGAATTCCTACCGGTGGTCGTACAGGCCGCCCAAAAGCATGGCGGCATGGTTAACAAATTTGGCGGTGATAGTACCCTAATCATTTATGGTGCGCCGCGCAATGTGGAAGAAAGCGCTTATCGCGCCATTATGACCGCGCTTGAGATTCGAGCCGGGTTGACAGAGTTAAACAAGCGCCTGACCCAAAAGGGAGAGCCAGCCTTGCGAGTTGGCACCGGTATCAATACCGGTGTGGCTCTGGCAGGGGCGGTGGGGCCGCGTGAGCGTCAGGAATATACCGTTGTTGGGCATACCGTCAATCTGGCTGCCCGCATCGATGGCCTGAACAAACAATTCCCCACATATGATATCCTCGTCAGCGGAGGAACGTACGAGGCCCTCGGCCTGCGCAAAGATGAGTTTGAGACTCGATCGCTCGGCCAGATCCCGATTCGGGGTCAACACGACCCGGTTGAGGTACTTGCAATTCTGGACCGGCGTAACTAAATATTTTGCCAGAGACCAGACGGTGAAGAGCGACAGCCTGTCACCGTTTTTGGTTTAATAAGCCTGCAATCCTGCCAGTACTAAAACATTTGTGCTATAATTACTGCTTGCCTTTTCCCCATTTCATACCATAGCGAGGTGCTATGTCTTCCAATATTATCCGTGTGGTTGGCGCACGCCAGCACAATTTGAAAAACATCACCGTCGAAATCCCGCGCGACAAGCTGGTCGTGATTACCGGACTTTCCGGCTCGGGCAAGTCGTCGCTGGCCTTTGATACGATTTTCGCCGAAGGTCAGCGGCGCTATGTCGAATCGCTTTCGGCCTACGCGCGCCAGTTCATCGGTCAGATGGACAAGCCGGATGTGGACTATATCGACGGCCTTTCCCCGGCGGTTTCGATTGACCAGAAATCGACCAGTCACAATCCACGCTCGACCGTCGGCACTGTTACCGAGATTTATGACTATCTCAGGCTTTTGTACGCGCGCATCGGGATTCCGCACTGCCCGGTCTGCGGACGCGAGGTGGTCAAGCAGTCGGCCCAGGAGATTGTCGAGGCGATTGAGAAACTGCCCGAAGGCGAGCGGATTCTTATTCTGGCCCCGGTCGTGCGCGGACGTAAAGGAACCTACCAGGCCGTTTTCGAGGAAATCCGCAAGGCCGGGTTCGTGCGCGCCCGGGTGGATGGCAAAGTCCTCAGCCTGGACGACGAAATCGAACTCGACCGCTACAAACAGCACACCATCGAAGCCGTCGTCGACCGTATCGTCATCAGCCGCCCCGCTGA
>JAWOIR010000131.1:0-14321 GCA_046484545.1 Anaerolineales bacterium | reverse complement strand
GGGCAAAGCTGGTCCCGGTGGATTTCAGACGGCTGCGGGACCGGCACATGGCGATGATCCTGGTCTCCTCTGCCGGGATCATCACGAACATGCTGCTGGCGTTTAGCGCCTTCTTTATGATCCGCTGGCCTCAATCCAAGAGATAAGCGGTAATCCAGTTCGTCGTCGCTTCGAGGGCCTCGATGTGGGTGCGTTCGTAGGCGTGGGACGCGTCCACACCGGGGCCAATCAGGGCCACCGCCACATCGCCGCCCGCGCGCCAAAAGGCGGTGCCATCCGAACCGTAGTAAGGATAAATATCTATCTTGTGCGGGATGTCATATATCCCGGCCAGGCGGCGCAGTTTTTGGCTCAGGCCGTGATGGTACGGGCCGCCGCTGTCCTTGACGCACAGGGTGGCATGAAATTCGTCCGACTCCTGACCAGCGCCGATGGCGGCCATATCCACCACAACCAGTTCCTGCACCTCGGGGGGAATTCCCGCCGACGCACCGTGACCGACTTCCTCGTAATTGCTGACGTGAAAGTAGGCGGTCTGGGCCGGGGTCAGGCTGGCCTCGGCCAGGGATTTGATAGCGGCCAAAATAGCGGCGACCCCGGCCTTGTCGTCCAGGAAGCGCGCGCGGATGAAACCGTCGGTAATTTCGGTTCGCGTATCGAAAACCACGAAATCTCCGACGTTAATCCCCAGGGCGCGGGTTTCGTCTGCGCTGCTTGCGCGGGCATCCAGGCGGACTTCCATCGTCTCTTCGCTACGTTTGCCATCGTGCGCCGCTACGCTATAAACATGCACCGACGAATCCTGGAAAAGATAAGCGCCGCGAATGCGCTTGCCGCCCTGGGTCAGCACCCAGCAGCCCTCGCTCTCAACAGCGCCGAGCATCAAACCGCCCAGGCGGGTCAGCCGCAGGCGGCCATTGGGCTTAATTTCCTTGACCATGCAGCCGAGCGTGTCGACGTGCGCGGTCAGGGCGCGCGGGGTTTCGTGACTGCGTCCCTGCCAGCGCGCCACCAGTGCGCCCTTGCGGGTACGCGTGGTCTGCAAGGCGGGCAGATTGAAGGTCGCCAATTCGTTTTCGACGAGGGCTATCGCCGATTCGGAATAACCGGTCGGGGAGGGGATGTTGAGCAGGCGCGTCAAAAAATCGAGCAGGTAGGGGGTATTGAGCGGAGGCAGGGAAGACATGGAACTCCTTCTTATGACAAATTTTCAAACCTGGCTATGGTCTCGCGCCAGGAATCAGGGATGGGGACGGTCGCGCCGCTGTGGTAATCAAAAGCGACCATGACAACTTCGCCCTCGGCCATCAGCGGGCCATCGAGTCCGTTGCGCAGGCATTGAGAGACGGTCATCGATTTGTTGCCCAGCTTCAGGGTTCGAACGCCGACGCGCACATCCATACCCCACAGTACCGGGGCGCGAAAAGCGAGATGGGCATCAGCCAGGATAATGCCGAGGTCCATAAAAGAGCCTTGCGCTGAAAACAACCCCAGGTGGAGAAAATACTGGATACGGGCCTGCTCAAAAAAGGTCAGGTATTTGGCATTGTTCAAGTGTCCCTGGGCGTCTATATCGGCATAACGCACTTCAACTGGGTGGTAAAAGCGGTAATCGGGCATGGACATGATTATAAAGCACGTCCTTTGAATTTCACAAAAACAGCCTGTAAAGGTACAATTCAAGTATGGACGAAATTCGCCGCCACACGCCAGACGCCAACCGCCTGAGCATTCTCTCCGCCGGGGTATTGCTGACCTACGCGCTGCCACGCCTGCTCGAAAACCCCAGCCCGATTCTGAACTGGAACCTGCTCGGCCTGCTGGCGCTGGAAATCCCCCTCGACCTGAACCTGGTAACCATTTTCCTGGCCGCCGCCATCACCGCAGCCGGGATGAACTGGATTCTGCGCGGACATCCGGCCTACGAATCCGAAATCAGCCTGCAACACTGGATTCTACCCGCGTTGACCGCCTTCGCGCTGGGCATTCCGCTCTACAACTTTGAGCCTGGCCCGGCCTGGTGGGTCAGCTTCTTCCTGGGTGGGACTTTGCTGTTGATGGTCTTCGTGGCCGAATATATTGCCCTGGATTCATCCGACACACGCTACACGATCGCCTCCGCCGGGTTGAACGCGGTGGCCTTTTCGCTCTTCCTGATTCTCTCCAGCGCGCTTTCATTTGCAGGTGCGCGCCTGATTCTGTCGCTGCTGGTTCTCGTACCCGCCGCCGGGCTGGTCAGCCTGCGGGCGATTCACCTGCGCACCGGCAAGTGGCAATGGCAGTGGGCGCTGGTCATCGCCGCAATTTGCAGTCAAATCACGGCGGCCCTGCACTACTGGCCGCTTTCACCGGTGCAGCACGGATTGATGACCCTCGCCCCCCTGTACGTGCTGACCGGGCTGGTCAGCAAACTGGACGAGGAAACCAGCACCCGCCGCGTACTGGTCGAGGCCGGAATATATTTTGGCCTGTTTTATTTGGTGGCGCTGCTATTACGGTAATGAAACCTCAAAAAATCACCCTCCCCCGTCAACTATGGCAGACCATGCGCGAGCAGGTCAGCAATGACGCACCGCTTGAATCGTGCGGCCTGGTCGCCGGGCGCGGGGAGCGGGCCGAGCAGGTTTGCCCCATCACAAACATGCTGGCAAGCCCGGTGCGCTTTCGCATGGACCCGCGTGAACAGTTGCAAGCTTTCGAAGCCATCGAAGCCTGCGGGCTGGAATTGCTCGCCATCTACCACTCACACCCCAACGGGCCGGAAATCCCCTCCAAAACCGACATGGAAGAATCGCTATACGATGTGGTCAACCTGATATGGTCGCCACGCAACGGCGAGTGGTCGCTGCGCGCTTTCTGGCTGGAGAAAAACAAAGCAACAGAAATACCAATTATGATGCAAGATGATTCCTGATATTCACCCCAAAATACGGCCTTCTTTACGGCAAATATCAGAGAACCAAAGAGCGAATAGCAACTTCCACAAACCTTGTGTGTTACCATTAAACGCAAAAAAAACGTCAGTGTGGAGGAGATAGAATGCAAATTCTATTCGACGCAGGATTAATTTTACTGGGCTATTTAATTGGTTCGATTCCTTTTGGCCTGATTATCGTTAAACTGAAAACCGGCAAAGATATTCGTCAAGTTGAAAGCGGGCGCACGGGCGGAACCAATGCCCTGCGCGCGGCTGGTTTTTGGGCCGGTCTCGGCACAGCCCTGCTGGATATTTTCAAAGGCACAGTCGCCGCCTGGATTGCACTAGCCCTGACCGACAATTCCCTGATTCATGTGCTGGCCCCAATTGGCGCCGTGCTGGGTCACAATTATTCGGCTTACCTGCCTGAATTTGACGAAAACGGCAAGTTCAAGCGGTTGAGCGGCGGCGCGGGCGGCGGCCCGGTAGCGGGCGGTGCACTAGGGTTGTGGCCCGAAGCCGGGCTGATTGTCATCCTGGTCGGCACACTGGTCTTTTTCGGGCTTGGTTACGCCTCAATGACGACCATCAGCGTCGGAGTAACGGCAACCATCATCTTTGCGGTGCGCGCCTGGCTGGGCTACTCCCCTTGGGAATATGTGCTGTACGGCGTGCTGGCAGTCATCATCCTCTTGTGGGCCTTGCGTCCCAACCTGAAAAAACTGGCAAACGGCACCGAGCGCGTAATCAGTATCAGCCTGCATGGGCGTATCAAAGCCAAAAACGAAAAGGTCAGCGCAGAGGAAGCGGCGCACGACTTGGAATAACTGCGTATTTGACAACAAAACCGGACATCCCATCACAGGATGTCCGGTTTTTGATTCCAACATTAGCCCTGAACCGCCCCGGCAAACACTTCGGCGCAGGCCAGCGTGTATTCGCCGCCGGTATCGTCCTCATCCAAATCCCACCAGGCCGAGAGCAGGCAGTGACACAGGCCCCAATCACGCAAGTGGGCAGCGGGCAGGCCGATGTGTTCGCTCAAGATTGCCAGGCGGCGCTCGGTCATGCGCAGGGGATTGTCTGCTTTCAGCAGGTCGTCCCAGGGGTTGATGAGCAGCGGTCCAACTTCATAGCCAACCGGGCCAACCACGCCTTTAGGGTCAATCACCAGCCAGCCGCACTCGCTTCGGGCGGCACTCAGCACGTTGAAATGATGAAAATCGCCATGAATCAGCATGGACGGATTGGACTCATGCAACAAATCCGGCAACAGCGATTCGACCCGCTCCACCAGCCAGGCCGGGAACGGCCCCGTGCCACCCCCGTAGCGCGGACGCAGTTTGTCCAGTTCGGCAAACCACTCCCGAAGCGGAATAAATGGCAGTTCGGGCGGGGCCGGACGCCATAATCGCGTCATCACCTGGCAGGCAATTCTCGTGCGGACCTCGTCATCCTGCAAACCGACCAGCATCTCACCCGGGCGCAGCCGCTCAAGCAGGAAAGTGTAATTTTCTTCGTCGGATTCGAGCAGGCGGCAGGCCCCATGCCCATCAAACAAGCGCAGGGCGGCCATCTCGCTCAAAATCTCACGGTTGGAAACACCAATTTTCAAAACGGCTTCGGTCCCGTCGGCGCGGGTTGCGGCGCAGACATAGTTATAAGAAAGCAAGAATGGCTCGCCCAGGGACAAGTCCCAGCGGCGGGCGGCATTGTTTAGCAGTCCGGGCAGTTTCTCCAGCCAGCCCTCACCGGCCTCGCCAAAGGTAAAGCGAATGTTGCGAATGAAAGTGTCGGTCAGGTTCATTGTGTTGGCAATTTTAAATCAAGTTGACGATTTCTTGTAACCCCAAGTATAATAAGCAAGTTAAATCCTTTGGAGGCTAAACTTAGCAAATGGAAACTTTTATCAACATCGGCTTAATCATCGTATCCATCGCACTGATTGCGAGCGTCATCCTGCAGAGCAAAGGCGCGGGATTGGGCGGACTAACCGGCGCCGACAGCGGCTCCGTCTTCACCGCCCGGCGCGGCATCGAACGCGTCCTCTTTCGCGTCACCATCGCCCTGAGCATCGTGTTTTTCATCCTTGCCCTGACCGGATTAATTCTGGGCCGCTAAAACCCATTCAAACAGGACTAAGAAAGGCCGCGCATCCTGGTCACGCCGCAAGGCCGGACTGGAAGCAAGGGCCTTTCTTTTGCTTATGAAAAAACTTCGCTGGCAAATATTAATCGTCACGGTTACGCTCATCGTTGTCGGGGTTTTGCTGGCCACACAGGAACCCGGCCAGCAAGTCTTACTCCCACAGCCCGCGCCAGGGGGCGTGTATTCCGAGGCCCTGGTTGGCTCCATCAGCCGACTGAATCCACTGCTGGAGCAAAACAACGCCGCAGACCGGGATGTAAACAGGCTCCTGTTCAGCAGCCTGTTTCGTTTCGATTCGCGCGGCCTGCCCGTGCCAGACCTGGCCGATTCGTGGGGCGTCTCGCAGGACGGTACCATTTACAACATCTCGATTCGACAAAACGCATTCTGGCACGACGGTCAGCCTGTCACCACCCAGGATGTGCTTTTTACCATCGAAATGATACAAGACGACGCTTCCTTCTTCCCAGCCGATGTGCGCGGACTGTGGAAAAGCGTCGAAATCAAGGAACTCAACGACCACACCCTGCAAATCATCTTGCCGGACCCCTTCGCGCCCTTTATGGACTACCTGACGTTTGGCATCGTGCCGCGTCACCTGCTGGAAGGCATCCCAACGGCTGAAATGTCCGCCGCTCAATTCAATCTTTCGCCTATCGGCAGCGGCCCGTACAAGTTCGAGCGGCTGATTGTCGAAAGCGGACAGGTCGCCGGGCTGGAATTGAGCATTTTCGACCGATACTACGGCGACAAACCCTACATCGAAAAAATCACCTTCCGCTATTTCCCGACCGGCGCCAGCGCGCTGCAAGCCTACCGCGATGGCGAAGTGCTGGCAATCAGCGAAATCAGCCTCGATGTGCTTAATCAAGCCCTGGCGCAACCCAACCTGGCCATCTACTCGGGCCGCTTGCCCGAAATGAGCATGATTCTGCTCAACCTGAACGACCCGGAAAAACCCTTTTTGCAGGATGAAAACCTGCGCCGCGCCCTGCTGACGGGGCTGAACCGCCAGCGCATCATCGACCGCCTGCTGCTTGGGCAGGGCATCATCGCCGACGGGCCAATTTTCCCCGGAACCTGGGCCTTCTTCGAGGACACCGAACGCATTCCCTTCGACCCAGAAGCAGCTACCAACCTGCTCAAAGGCAACGGCTACACCATCCCGGCAGCCGGCGGCGCCATCCGCGCAGACAAGGACGGCAATCCGCTCTCCTTAACCCTGCTGCACCCCGACACCCCCCTGCACAGCGCGATTGCGCAGTTAATCTTCGATAACTGGAGCCAGATTGGCGTCGAGGTTGTTCTGGAAGCCGTGCCTTACGAGCAACTGGTCAATGACCGCCTGGTGACTCGCAATTACGAAGCCGCCCTGGTTGATTTGAACCTATCGCGCACCCCCGATCCCGACCCCTACCCCTTCTGGCATCAATCCGAAGCCGCCAACGGCCAAAACTACGCCCAATGGGACAACCGCACCGCCAGCGAATTCCTCGAACAGGCGCGCATCAACAGCGATTACGAAGTACGTATTCGGCTTTATCGCAACTTCCAGGTCGTCTTTGCGCGCGAACTGCCGGCCCTGCCGCTGTATTACCCGGTCTATTCCTACGGGGTAGACCAACAGGTCTTTGGCGTGCAGGTCCCACCGTTGTTCGACACCAGTGACCGATTCCAGACCTTCAACCGCTGGTTCCTCGTCACCCGGCGCGCGCCTGAAGCGCCGGTCGAGGCCGAAGAGTAGCAGGAGGATGGGGCAGTCTGACAGGCTGCCCGTTTTTATTTGATGACCACACTCGAACGTGACTCCCGTTTCCTATCCGCCGCCCTGCCAGACCTGGAAAGTTATCTACTTTCAGAAACGTTATACTGGCCCCTGGGCGGTTCCCTGCCGCGCCTGACGCCGGGCGCGCTCCTGCTGGCTTTGCAGCGACTGGAGGCACTCGACCCAATCGCGGCGCGCAAATGGCAGGCGCAGCTCGACTCTGTCCGCGCGAAGCGGCGCAGCGCCTGGGAACAGAAAACGCTGCAAGAAATCCAAAACAGGCTGCGGCTTTGGAGCGCGTCCATCTCTGAATGGCAATCAGACGAAGGCGAGCGTCGCGCCGATTACGCGGGCGAAGTTTCGGGCCGAGTCATCCTACACTTATTACTTCAAGAAACCAGCGCGCCGGAAGAGCAAACCGCGCTGGAAGGTCTCGACCATTTCCTGCGCGCAAAATTGAAGCCTGCGCCTTTTCTGTGGGAACCCCGCCTGGAGCAGGCTTTTCAGCAGGATGAGTTCTGGTTTTTGTATGGCAAATTGCAATGATTTTCAGGTTCTCTGATATTTGCCATAAATAAGGCCGCATTTTGGGGTGTGAGCGTGCGCGTTTGCGGCACACTCACACCCCAAAATGCGGGAATTTATCACGGGAATTTATTCCCAAAGAACCACAATTTTCATTCCCAGGAGAAACCATGAGTGAACATTTGAACGCCGCGCTGGCTTATGCGCGCCAACACGAGGCCGATTTCCTGGCCGGTTTGCGGGAACTGATTTCGTTTGCTTCGATTTCGACATCGCAGGAACACAAGGGCGAAATCGAAAAAGCCGCCCAATGGGTGGCGCGCCGCCTGGAATGGCTGGGGATGCAGAATGTGGCCGTCATGCCCACTGACGGTCACCCGGTCGTTTACGGCGAGTGGCTGGGCGCGCCCGGCAAGCCAACCATGCTGATTTACGGGCATTACGACGTGCAGCCGGTAGACCCGCTCGATTTGTGGCGCACCGACCCGTTTACAGCAACCCTTGAAGGCGAAAACCTGTACGCGCGCGGCGCTTCGGACATGAAGGGCCAGGTGATGGCCTGCCTGAATGCGGTTGAGGCGGTCATTCGCACCGGGTCTTTGCCGGTCAATCTCAAATTCCTGATTGAAGGCGAGGAAGAAATCGGCTCACCCTCGCTCGGCAAGTGGATTGAGGCCAACAAGGACTTGCTTCAGGCCGATTTCTGCCTGAACCCGGATGCCGGCATGCTCTCGAAAGAGCAGCCGACCATCACCTACGGTTTGCGCGGCATGGCTTTGTATGAGTTGCATGTCTCCGGGCCAGACCATGATTTGCATTCAGGCATGTATGGCGGTGCGGTGCATAATCCGGCCAAGGCCCTGGTCGAGTTGCTGGCCGGGATGCACGATGAGAATAATCACATCACTCTGCCAGGCTTTTACGACAGTGTGCGCCCGCTGGAAGACGAGGAACGCGCCAGCCTGGCGAAGTTGCCGGTCAGCAATGAGTCGGTCATGGCACAGACCGGTGTGCCGGGTTTATGGGGCGAGGCCGGATATACAACGGTGGAACGCACCGGCGGGCGTCCGACCCTTGAAATTAACGGCATGGTCTCCGGTTTTATCGGCGAGGGCGCGAAGACCATCATCCCCTCCTGGGCAATGGCAAAAATCTCCTCTCGCATGGTTCCAGACCAGGACCCGCTCGAGATTTACGAGCAGTTGAAGCGTTATCTCGAAGCCAACGCACCGGAGAGCATTCGCTGGGAGTTGAAGTATTTCGGCGGCTCGCGGGCTTCGATTTCGGATGTCAAGACGCCCTGGGTCAAGGCGCTTTCCCAGGCAATGGAAACGGTCTGGGGCAAAGCGCCGCTCTTCAAGCGCGAGGGCGGTTCGGTTCCGGTCGTCGGCCTGATGCAGTCGTCGTTGGGGATGGAATCGGTGCTGACCGGTTTCGGCCTGCCGGATGACAACCTGCACGCGCCCAACGAGAAAACCCACCTGCCCACCTGGCACAAAGGCACCGAGGCGTTGATACGCTTTTTGTTCAATTTGTAAACTTGAAAAATTTTTCTCCCATCCCCCCTGCCCCCCTTCCCGCTGGGAAGGGGGGAAATCCACGAAATTGGTTATTGGAACGGCTTTCTGCCGTTCCAATAACCAATTTCGTGGCACTTTAGAAGTACAAGGACAACTCAATGGAAGACCGAATCATTACTTACGGCGGGCAGGCCCTGATTGAGGGCGTGCTGATGCGTGGGCAGCGCGCCCTGGCGATTGCCATGCGCGCCCCGGATGGCGAAATCGTCACCCACACCGAAAAACTCTCCGGCCTGTACCAATCGCCGGTGGCAAAAATCCCCTTCCTGCGCGGAATCATCCTGCTGTGGGACGCACTCGGCCTGGGTATGAAGGCTTTAATCCGCTCGGCCAACCTGCAAACCGGCGAAGATGAAAAACTGGAAGGCCCGGCACTGTACGGCACGATGGCCTTTTCCATGGTCTTTGCCCTGCTGCTCTTTTTCCTGGCTCCATACGGGGTAGGCAAACTGGGCGAATGGCTCGGTTTGGGCATGTGGGGCGGCGTCGCGCTGGAGGGCCTGGTGCGCCTGGTACTGGTCATTGCCTATATCTGGGCGATTGGGCGCATGGAAGACATCCAGCGCGTCTTTCAATATCACGGCGCGGAACACAAGACGATTAATGCCTTTGAAGCGGGCGCAGAACTGACCCCCGAAAGCGTCGCCCGCTACCCGCTTGAACATCCGCGCTGCGGCACGTCCTTCCTGCTGACGGTGGTTTTTTTGAGCATCATCGCCTACAGTTTTCTCAGCCCATTCTCGGTGGGATGGCAAATCGCTGGGCGTATCTTGTTGCTGCCCGTCCTGGCCGGGATTGGCGTGGAATACATCCGCTGGACGGCCAACAACCTGTCATCCCCGCTGGTGCGGGCGATAGTTGTCCCCAACCTGGCCCTGCAAAAACTGACCACACGCGAACCCGACCTGGGCATGCTCGAGGTCTCGATTTGCTCCTTTAACGAAATGCGCCTGGCCGAACAACGCCTGGGAGAAGAATTCCAGCGATAAGTATCCGTATTTTAGGGTAATACGGTCTTCATCATGGCAAATATCAGATAACCGATAATATCAATTGATAAGGAATCATGCGCCATGTTCGACCTTTCAAACTGCCGCTTTGCCTTTCTCGACCTGGAAACAACCGGGCTTTCTCCCTGGTTTGGCGACCGCATTTGCGAGGTGGGCATCCTGCTGACGGAGGGCAAGCGCATCAAGCAGCAATACCAGCAACTGGTCAACCCGCAGCGTCCGCTCTCCCCGGCGGCGGCCAGCACCAACCGCCTGCGCGATGCAGACCTGGCCCTGGCGCCGACATTTCCACAGATTATTGCCCAGGTGGAAGCCCTGCTCAAAGATTCGGTTGTGGTCTGCCACAATGCCGCCTTCGACCTGCAATTTCTGGACAGCGAATACCAGCGCGCCGGACATCAATTGCAAGTTCCCAACCTGATTGATACCCTGCTGATTGCGCGCAATCATTTCAGTTTCCCATCCAACAGCCTGACCAATATCGCCGCCGAATTTGATATCCAGAATCCGGATGCACACCGCGCCCTGGCCGACGCGCTGACCGACAAAAACATCTTCTTTGCGATGATGGAATCACTCCTGAAAGGCGGCAACCGGCTGGACGATTTCATCGGCATTTACAGTTCCCCGGCCTGGCCCAAAGATGATATTCGCTTGCCAATCACCCTGAGCGAGTTGATTTACAGCGGCAAGCGTTTGCTTCTCCATTATCAGGACAAAAACGGTGAACGCTCCATCCGCCAGATTGACCCAATAGGCGTAGAAGGAATTTCAGATTACCTGTACCTGCGCGCACACTGTCACCTGCGACGCGAAGAGCGCACCTTTCGGCTGGATAGAATTGTTGAACTCAAAACGGTTCTCTGATATTTACCGTAAAGAAGGCCGCTTTTTGGTGTGAGTCGCGGGAAGCCATCAGAATTGCATAGAAAACCTGACAGGTGTCATACAAAATAAGGTCATTTTGCCGTTGTGGGATTTTCAAAAAAACAGTAACATGAAGGTGATGAACAAACTTTTTTCTCTTTTGACTTTTGGCGGCATCCTTATGCCATGAAAATTCAACCGGCCTGGCGGGTGCGCGTACCTGTCAGGCTTTTTTGTCCCGTCCACCCAATTCATTCTTCGTAAGGAGAAAAAATGCAAACACCCTGGGAATATCGTTACGCCCACCGCGCCAGCAAAATGGGCAGTTCCGTCATCCGCGAATTGCTCAAACTGACCGAACAGCCGGATATCATCTCTTTTGCAGGCGGCTTGCCCGCGCCTGAAGTTTTTCCGGTCGAAAAATTTCAGGAATCCTGCAATTATGTACTGGAAAACCTGGGCGCAAAAGCCCTGCAATACGGCGCAACCGAGGGATACACGCCCCTGCGCGAGATGATTGCCCGCCACACCGGGCGATACAGTGTCAAAGTAAACGCCGACAACATCATGATTACGTCCGGTTCGCAGCAAGCCCTGGATTTCATCGGACGCCTGTTCATCAACCGCGGTGACTACATCGTGGTCGAATCGCCCACCTACCTGGGCGCGCTGCAGGCCTGGAACGCTTACGGAGCGCAGTACATCTCCGTCCCATCTGACGACAACGGCATGATTGTGGATGAACTGGAAAACGCCCTGCGCATCGGACCAAAATTCATCTATGTGCTGCCTAACTTTCAGAACCCATCCGGCACAACCATGTCGCTGGAACGACGCAAAAAACTAATCGAAATCGCCGACCGCTTCGGTGTGCCGATTATTGAAGACGACCCTTATGGTCAACTGCGTTACGATGGCGAGCACCTGCCCTCGGTCGTCAGCCTGGACAGCGAATATCGCAATGAGAACAACGGTCAGTACAGCGGCAACGTGATTTATATGAGCACATTCTCGAAATTGCTCGCACCGGGCCTCCGTCTGGCCTGGGTGATTGCGCCGCCCGAAGTTATCCGCCGCCTGGTGATGACCAAGCAAGCCGCTGATTTGCACACTTCCACTTTTAACCAGATTGTGGCTTACGAGGTTGCCAAAGGTGGTTTCCTGGATGAGCATGTCAAGGTCATCCGCGCAACCTACAAGGAGCGCCGCGACGTGATGCTGGAGACAATGGATGAAATCTGGCCACGTGAAGTCCACTGGACAAGGCCCGAAGGCGGCATGTTCCTGTGGGGCGTCCTGCCTGAAAATATCGACGCCACTGAACTGTTCAAACTGGCTGTCGAAAAGAAGGTCGCCTTTGTGCCTGGCGCGGCCTTCCACCCGACCGGCGGCGGAAAAAACACGATGCGCATCAATTTCTCTTACACCGACCCTGAATCGACCCGCGAAGGCATCACCCGCCTGGGCCTGCTGCTGCGCGAGGAAGTCGCCAGGGATGCCAGGGAAAAATATCTGTATGACTGACTGAATGATGTGGCATACGCCGCCTGACGAGGGGCGCCGGAAATTTGATATTCATGCCTGCTACGCAGGCATGAATATCAAATTTCCGTTTTTTTTCTTGTGGGCAGCAAAGCGGTCATAAGAATCTGGGAACATCAACGAGACTTAAAGAAAAATGCCCTCCTCTTGCAGGAGGGCATTTCTTCATCACAAAACAGGCTTACTTGACAACTTCAATCTCAACCCAAACCGGCCAGCCAAAACCCATGTAATTCGTGGATTGGTCGCTGAACAACTGCCAGTAACCCCTGTAACGACCAAGTTCGTTGGGCGCGCGCATGGTAACGCCCATGCTGACGGCCTCACCGGGGGCAATATGATTATTCTTGCCAATGAAGTAATAATCCACGCCGCCCATGCGAGTGCCGTCAATCAAGCGGAAAGAGTAGCCATCGGTCCAGGTGCAGGTTCCAGTATTGCGCAATTTCCAGACCTTGGTGAAAGTTTGACCGGCTTTGAATTTGGTTCCGTCCGCGATGGTTTCGCCCTCCCACTGCGCACTATTGCATTCCGGGTCAGGAGTCCCCCCCACGACAGGCGCAACAGTTGTCGGAAAACCGGGCATTGGCGTTATCGTCGCCGTATCTGGCTGGGAAGAATCAACCGGCGTTTCATCTCCTGCGTCATCTGCCAATGGTGTCACCTGTATCAGGGGAACGTCATCTGGCTGGGCTTCTTCTGTCGGGGTCGCAGTAGGCGGCAGGGTGGGAGTCGCAATGGAAGCAATTTCAGTCATCTGGGCCATGGCTGTTTCCGCCGCGCTTGTGTAAATTGCATCGACGTCAACGGCGTCCGGGGTGGGTTCGGGCTGCTGTCCAATCGCACAGGCAGTGAGAATGAGGGTCATGGACAGCACAAGCAATCCAAACAGGGTAAAACGTTTCTTGATAAGCATAGAAACCTCCATAAAGTAAAAACGTGTTTCATTCCTGATTATAACGTAAGGTAAAAAAGTTCTCTGAAATTTGCCATGAAGAAGAACGCATTTTGGAGTGTGAGCGCGCTTACGCGCGCTCACACTCCAAAATGCGGGGACTTGACTTATCACGAGAATTTTCAAAAAGCCGGCAAAAATAACAAGCCATGAAAGCGACAAAACCGTTAAAATAGTAAATATGAATAACTTGAACTTGCCCTTCTACGACTTCACCTTTCTGCGTCACGGGCAGTCGGTTGGCAACCTGGAAGAACGCTTTCAGGGCCAGGCCGATTTCCCGCTGACCGAAACGGGCCGCGCCCAGGCGCGCGCATTGGCAAAACGCTGGCTGCGCGAGGGACAGTCCTTTAAATGCGCTATCGCCAGTCCGCTGCTACGCGCCCACGAAACAGCTGAAATTGTGGCCCGCCGATTGAAAATTCCGCTGGAGTTCGATGAAATCTGGATGGAGCGCGATAACGGCAACTTTTCCGGGCTAACCCATGCAGAAATTCGCGCTATCTCACCAGAGCCGGATTTTTACACACCCTACCAATCCTTTGGCGAAACCGGCGAAGGCGATTGGGCGCTCTACCTGCGCGCCGGGCAAGCCGTACAATCTCTCTTGCGCCGTCCGCCGGGGAAATACGTGATTATCTCGCACGGGGGATTGCTGAACATGGTCTTGTTTTCGATTATGGGGATTTCACCGCAGGCCAACGGACACGGCATCCGCTTCCGTTTTGGGAACACGGCCTACGCCCGTTTCACCTACCGGGCAGACCGTCACCGCTGGCACATGGAGTGTTTGGTTGGAACCTCCGCTGGCGGTTGAGTTTTACGCCCGTCCCACACTGACAGTCGCTCGTGACCTGCTCGGCTGCCGCCTGGTGCGCATCCTTGACGATACGCGCCTGGTTGGAATCATTACCGAGACCGAGGCCTACGTCGGCGAAACGGATTTGGGCTGCCACGCCAAAGCCGGTCGCACGAAGCGCACTGCGCCAATGTATGGGCCGCCGGGTCGGGC
>JAWOIR010000123.1:0-4775 GCA_046484545.1 Anaerolineales bacterium | reverse complement strand
TCGAACCTGGGCGACCTGGGAACGGGCGACACCGTTTTGGTGGTTGCATCGGACCTGTACAACGAAGCCCCCATCTGGCACCTGCGCCTGAAAGCCGCCGCCCAGCGCGGCGCAACCCTGATTGTCGCCAACGCCCGCGCTACCAAACTGGATGAATACGCGACATTCGTTATTCGCTATTCGTATGGGGATGAAGTTGAAACGACCAAGGGACTAAGGACCAAGGATAAAGTTGGCGCTGCGATTGAGAATGCCAACAACCTGGTTGTCTTCTACGGTTCGGATGGTCTGGGGCTGGCCGGCACATCAGCCCTGGCCGAAGCCTGTGTGGAATTGTTATCCGGTTCTCCAGTTAGCCAGTTAACCGCTCAACCGAACAACCGGACAACTGAACAACTGGAAAACCGAACAACCGGAAAACCGAACAACGGCTTAATCGGTGTTTGGAATACCCCCAACCAGCAGGGCGCGCTCGAAATGGGATTTGCGCCATGTAATGATTTAGCCGCTGAATTCAAAGACAAAACCGTCTATATCGTCGCTGCTGACCCGGCGGGGGATGACCCGGCCCTGGCTGAAGCCTTGAAATCGGCCAAATGCGTTATTGTGCAGGATATTCTCGAAACCGAAACGACCCGGTTGGCTGAGGCATGTCCCGAGGCCCGAGGGATTGTGCTCCCGGCGGCGGCTTATACCGAGCGTGAGGGCACGTTTACCAGTGGTGAACGCCGGGTGCAGCGCTTTTACCCGGCTGTCCCGGCGCGGCCCGGTACAAAGGCCGATTTCGCCCTGATTGCCGAAATCGCTGAAAAATGCGGTATCGAACTGGAGGGGCGTTCCCCGCTGCTCGTGATGAACCAGATTGCAGCCAGCGAACCGACTTTCAGCGCAATCACCTACGCAAAGTTGGCCGAAGTGACCGAGCAATGGCCCATCATCGGGCGCAGCGACCTGTATTATGGCGGGACGGGGTATGAGAATAAGTTGGGGCTAGGAGTCACACTGGCGCACGATTCGCGTATGTTGAACGTTGAACGTTTAACGTTTAACGTGTTGCGTCCGAAAGAAGATGAGTTATTTGCCGTCCCGATTACGAAACTGTACGATAACGGCACGACTGTCGCCCCGGCAAAGCTGCTCTCAGCGCATATTGACCGCTTTAACGGGATTGTGCTCAATCCGGCCACAGCGTTGAAGTTGGGTCTCGAAAACGGAAGCCAGGCCCAGGTGAGTCTGAACGGGGTTTCCTATCCCACCAAAGTGCTTTTAGACGAATCTATCTCGACCGGTGTGATACTCATCCCGCGCAGTTTCGGAATCCCGATTAAAGAGCCTGTGGCGGTGACTTTGACTGCTGTTGAGAAAGCGCAGGAGGCTTAAATGGATTGGTGGCTTGTGCTTGAGTGGCTTATCAAGAGCGTCGTGGTTGTGCTGATGCTGTTGGGCGGTTTTGCCTATCTGACGCTTTTTGAGCGGCGCGTGCTGGCCTTTATGCAGGTGCGCATTGGGCCGAACCGGGCCGGGCCGCAGGGCGTTTTGCAACCGATTGCCGATGCGGTTAAACTGATTTTCAAGGAAGAATTTACGCCGGGGCAGGTTTTTCAGCCGATTTTCATGCTTGCGCCAATCCTTACCGTGATTCCGGCGGTGGTGATTGCGGCGGTGATTCCCTGGGGGCCGGATGTGGAGATGTTCGGGCGCACGATTAGGTTATCGGTGTCTGATATCAGCCTGGGGACGCTGTATATCGCGGCGGTGGCGTCGATTGCCGTGTATGGGATTGTGCTGGCGGGCTGGTCGTCGAATAATAAATATGCGATGATGGGCGGTTTGCGCTCGTCGGCGCAGGTGATTTCGTATGAGTTGAGCCTGGCGCTGTGTTTTGTGCTGGTGACGGTCATGGCCGGTTCGATGAACACGCACGATATTGTCGAGGCCCAGCGCGGGCTGTGGTTTATTTTTCTGCAACCGGTGGGCGGAATCGTTTTCCTGATAGCGACACTGGCCGAGGTCAACCGCGCGCCCTTCGATATGCCCGAAGCCGAGCAGGAATTGACGGCTGGCTATCATTCGGAGTATTCGGGCATGAAGTTCGCGCTCTTTTTCATGGCCGAGTACATCAAGATGATTGCAATTGCGGCCATTGCGGCCATGCTCTTTTTTGGCGGCTACCGCGAATTCCCATTTTTGACCGGAACCTGGTTCAGTGTGGATGTGAACTGGTGGCTCGGTCCGATTTACATGCTGCTCAAGGTGGTTGTCTTGCTGTTCTTCATGGTCTGGATACGGGCTACCCTGCCGCGTATGCGCTATGACCGCCTGATGTCTTTTGGCTGGAAGGTGATGCTGCCGCTGGCGCTCTCGCTGGTTTTTGTGACCGCGATTGGCATCCTGGCCGAAATGCTATGGATTATTCCGATAATTTCGCTGGCGATTGGGGCTTTATTTGTACATTTCATCAATCGCTCGCTAACCAACAAGCTGCGAAGGAGGTAGGCAGATGATTATCGAATTGGCGCGCGGCATGTGGACAACCTTGCGCGCATTGTTCTTCGAGAAAAAGGTTACGGTTCAGTATCCCGAAGAGAAAAAACCCGTCACGGCGCGTTTTCGCGGACGACATGTCTTGAACCGCTACGAGAACGGGCTGGAAAAATGTATCGGCTGCTCATTGTGCGCCGCTGCCTGCCCTTCCGATGCGATTTTTGTCGAATCGTCGGAAAACACCGACGATGAGCGCTACTCTCCCGGCGACCGCTATGCCAGTACTTACGAAATCAACATGCTTCGCTGCATCTACTGCGGATTTTGCGAAGACGCCTGCCCGACCGAGGCCATCACAATGGGTGACAACTACGAATTGTCGTTTACCGACCGGCGCGACGCGATTTACACCAAAGAAATGCTGATTGTGCCTGTTCCTGAAGGCGGCAAGCCCGCCCCACAGGTGACAGAGCCGGGCGTCTTTACCCGCTCGGTGCCTGAAATGAAAGACCCGGTGGATTAGTTATGTCCCTTGAATTGGTTCTTTTTTTCACCTTGGCGACGATTGCGATTGCGTCTGCGATTGGTATGATAACCAGCCGCAGCACGGTTTATGCCGCGCTGAATCTTGTCGTCAATTTCGTTTCGGTGGCGATTTTCTACCTGCTGCTGGATGCGCCTTTCATCGCGCTTTCGCAGGTGGCGGTGTATGCCGGGGCGATTATGGTTTTGTTCCTGTTTGTCATCATGCTGCTTGGCCTGGAAAACATTGCCGGGGAACTGGAATGGAAAAAACTGGTCTGGCCGGTGGTCATGGCCGGGCTTTTGCTTATCCAGGGCGTCTGGCTGGTCATCCAGCGCGTCGGGCAGAACCTGTATATCGGCGAGACCGGCACGGAGTTGTCGGAGCCGTCCCTGATGGCACGGGTCTTGTTTACCGATTACGTCCTGCCGTTCCAGATTACGGCGGTTTTGTTGCTGGTGGCCATGATTGCCGCGATTGTCTTGAGCAAGCAAGAGAAACCTGAAACCCCGCTTAAATCACGCGGGGCAGAGGAGGCCTGACCCGATGGTTCCTGTCAGTTATTACATTATTCTTTCGGCAATCCTGTTTTCGCTGGGCGCGCTGGGCGTGCTGATTCGGCGCAACGCGCTGGTGATGTTTATGTCCATCGAGTTGATGCTGAATGGCGCCAACTTGGCTTTTGTGGCTTTTGCCCGTTCTTATGGGTCATTTGACGGTCAGATTTTCGTTTTTTTCGTCATGGCGGTTGCCGCGGCAGAAGTGGCGGTTGGCCTGGCGCTGGTGGTGGCAATTTACCGCACCCGCAACAGCATTGACCTTGATTTGATGAGCAGTTTGAAGGGATAACCTGTGACCAGTAAGCAGTATTCAGTATTCAGTGTTCAGGCCCTGGGCGGAGGCGTAGCTGAAGTCGAAGGGTGGTTTTCAGCAGGGAATGTTCGATTACGCTGGATACCGAAGGAGCAATTATGCCCCTAAATGAATCAAACGGATTTTTTGCGCTAGTCCCCTGGATTGTCTTTGCCCCGGTTGTGGGCATGGTTATCAACATGCTGTTTGGCAAACGCCTGGGCGAGAAAGGCGTTGGGACAGTCGCCAGCCTGGCGGTTGGGACGGCTTTCCTCGTCTCGGTCTTGCAGGCCGTTTCACTGGCGGGACATCCCGAAGGCGCGATTGTCAACTTCCTGACCTGGATGCACGTTGGCGAATTGACCCTTGACTGGGCCTTCCGAGTCGATACGCTCTCGGTCACGATGATGCTCGTCGTCAGCGGCGTTGGCACGCTCATCCACATTTACGCCATCGGCTACATGCACGAGGACGTGCGTTTCAAGCAAGACGTGGGCCGTTTCACCCGTTTCTTCGTCTTTATGAACTTTTTCATCGCCGCTATGATGATTCTGGTCAGCGGCGACAATTACCTGATGCTCTTTGTCGGTTGGGAAGGCGTCGGTTTGGCTTCCTTCCTGCTGATTGGCTTCTGGTACGACATGGACACCCTCGGGCGCGCTTCGTGGGCCAACTCGAACGCCGCCAAGAAGGCCTTTATCACCAACCGCGTCGGAGACTTTGGCTTCCTGATTGCCGGTTTCCTGATTTTCTGGCACATCGGCTCCTTCCAGTTTGACGCCGTCTTTGCGGGCGCACCGCTCCTGGCGCAAGTCCAGCCTGAAATTATCCTGCTGATTACCGTCTTCATGCTCATCGGCGTGGCCGGTAAATCGGCGCAGATTCCGCTCTACGTCTGGCTGCCGGATGCGATGGC
>JAWOIR010000120.1:0-4151 GCA_046484545.1 Anaerolineales bacterium | reverse complement strand
AATCTGCTGTCGAGTAGAAAATTCTGTTTAACGGGACATTGCTCACCTGCCCTTGCGGGCGGTGCAAGGGTCGGGCTGTCACCCTCGCAATGACACTGGGCTTAGGGTTTTTTTAACAGCCACTTCGCCAGAATTAATACAATCCGGGATGCCGATGCCGCGGTAGCCGTTGCCAGCCAGAGCCAGGCCGGGATGATTGGCAAGCGCAGATTCGATTTGGGCCAGCTTTGCAGGATGCCCCAGGTTGTACTGCGGCATAGCGTCCTCCCAGACAAAGACACGCGAAAGGATTGGTTCAGCGCTGATGCCGAGGGTCAATTTGAGTTCTTCACGAGCAAGTTCGATAAGCGCGGCCTCATCACGCGGCATATCAGCGTCCTGCCCGGCGCGGCCAACGAAGATGCGGAGCAGGGCATAGCCTTCGGGGGCGCGGTGCGGGAACTTGGTCGAGGTCCAGGTGCAGGCCAGGGCGCGGCGTCCTTCGCGGCGCGGGATAACGTATCCGTAGCCGTCCAAGTCACGGGGAACATCACCCAGGCGATAGGCCAGAGAAACAGTAGCGGTCGAGACGTAGGAAATGCTTCCTAAAACGGAAGCCAGCGCCGGGTCGAGCGCTTCGAGCAGCTTCCCGCTGACAGGGGCGGGAGTCGCCAAAATAACGGAATCCGCATCCAGAGTTGTCCCATCTCCCAATTCCAGCGAATATCGAGTATTCGAGTATTCGATATTCGATATTCGAGTGACCGGGGTATTGAGCTGCATATCAACTTTAGACTTTAGACTTTCGACCAGTTTTTCAACCATTTCCGCCAATCCAGTGGTCGGTGTCAGAAAGGCGGAGCGTGAGCCGGGCGTGGCGGGCATTTTCTTGCGCATCTCGAGCGCGCCGCGCGCCAGGGAGCCGTATTTGAGTTCGAGGTCGCGCAGATAGGGAAAGGTGCTGGCCAGGCTGAGCTGGTCGCCATCGCCAGCGTAAATGCCAGACATGAGCGGCTCGATGAGATTTTCGTAGGCTTCGCGCCCCAGGCGGCGAGAGACGAAACTGCCGAGGGATTCGTCACCATTTTGGGAGTGCGGCGGAAGCATAAAATCCAACCCCATGCGGGCTTTTCCAAGCCACGAAACCAGCCGGGATTTGAGAATTGAGCCAACGTTAGTCGGAATCATCATGGCGAGGCCATCAGGCAGCGGCTGGAGCCGGTTGCGGTGCAAAACATAAGTATTGCGCCTGTCGGGATTGGTGCCGTGCAGGCGGTCACCGAGACCGAGTTCCATGCAAAGCGCCACGCCCCAAGGTTTAGTGGCCAGGAAGGTATCCGGGCCACCTTCGATGATAAATTGGCCGCCATCAAAATCCACCCGGTCGGTGATGATTTTGCCGCCCCAGTGGGAATCGGATTCTAAGATGGTAATTTGTGAGTAGCGATTGGTAATTGAGGCGTAATACGCAGCGGAAAGGCCCGCGATGCCGCCGCCGACGATGACGAGTTTCATAGCCAGCCCTTTCCCTGCGCCGTTTGCCGGACGAGTTGCGCCAGACCATCAATCATTTGCCGTGCGGTGTTGAGCATTTCAATTCGCTCCAAATGGACGCCCAGTGCTTCAGCCTGCTGCTTGAAGACAATATCCACATCGTAAAGCACCTCGACATGCTCGCAGACGAATCCAATTGGCGCGAGTAGGATGTGTTTTTTGCCTTCAGCCGCGTAACGCGCGATGACTTCGCCCGCATCAGGGCCGAGCCAGGGCTCATTGGAAATAGCCGCCGACTGGAAGGCAAAGGTATGCGGCTGGCTGCCCAGGCGTCCCATTACAGCGGCAACGGTGGCACGCAGTTTGTCCGGGTAGGGGTCGTTCCATTCGCGGATGCGCTCCGGCAGGCTGTGGGCGGTAAAAATGACCGGGACATCGGCGCGCACTTCGGCGGGAAAACGCTCCAGCGCGGCGCGCACCCGCCCGGCCAGGGCGTCGAGATAGCCGGGGAGCAGGTTCCAACGTTCGATGGGCGCGATTTCCAGCGACTCAACGGATTCATCAACTTTTTTGTAATACGCGCCTATGCTCATGCGTGAATAGTGCGGGGCCATCACCAGCCCGACGATTTTTTCTATCCCGGCGGCGCGCATTTCGGCCAGGGTATCTTTGATGTACGGGTGCCAGTGGCGCATTCCCACAAAAACACGGTAGTGTTCGCCGGTTTTATTGAGCGCAGCCTGCAACGCGTCTGCCTGGGCGCGGGTCTGTTCCAGGATGGGTGAGCGCCCACCGATTTCGCGGTAGCGTTCGCGCACTTCGTGAATAATTTCTGCCGAAGTCGGGCGGAATCCGCGCACATCCAGCAGGTAGGGTTCGACTTCATCGAGGTTGGTTGGCCCCCCGTAGGCCATCAACAATACACCAATCATGCCTTCACCCCTTCTTTTATGGAAAATTCATGCACCATGTCGACTACTGCTTTGACATTTTCAACCGGAGTGTGCTGCAAAATACCATGCCCCAGGTTGAAGATGTGACCGGGGCGGCCCCCGGCGCGGCGCAAAATATCGTAGACGCGCTTCCTAATTTCAGGCAGCGGCGCGAAGAGCAGGGCCGGATCGAGATTGCCCTGGATGGCGACATCCTGCCCGACCAGGTCCCAGCCCACGTCGAGCGGAATGCGCCAATCGACTCCCAGCACCGTCCCACCCGCAGCTTTCATCGCGGGTAAAAGGGTGGTTGTCCCCGTCCCAAAGTGGATGACCGGCACGCCGGTCGCCTGGGCGGCCTGCAAAATGCGGCGCGAGTAGGGCTGAACATATTCGAGATAGTCGGCAGCGTTGAGTGTTCCGACCCACGAGTCAAAGACCTGTACTGCCTGCGCCCCAGCGCGGATTTGCGCCAACAAGTAATCACTCAGCACACCGGAGAGTTTTTCCATCAGCGCGTGCCAGGTCTGCGGGTCGGAGTACATCATGGTCTTGGTCTTGAGAAATTCACGGGTCGAGCCGCCTTCGATGATGTACGAGGCCACCGTGAAGGGCGCGCCGCAAAAGCCAATTAGCGGCGTGTCTTTAAGTTCACCGCGCAGGATGCGGATGGCGTCCATCACATAGCCCAGGTCGGCTTCGGGGTCGACCGGCCGCAGGTTGCGGACATCTTCCAGCGTGCGGACGGGGTTGCCCAGCACCGGCCCCTCGCCTTTGGCAAACTCCAGCCCCACCCCCAGCGGAATGGCCGGGAGCAGGATGTCGGCAAACAAGATGGCGGCATCCACACCCAGGGCTTTGACCGGCTGGAGGGTCACTTCAGCGGCCAGTTCGGGCTGGTAACAGATTTCTATCAGGGAAAATTTCTCGCGGATGGCGCGGTATTCAGGCATGTAGCGCCCGGCCTGGCGCATAAACCAGACAGGGGTGACGTCAACCGGCTGGCGGTTGGCGGCGCGCAGGAAGCGGCTGGTTATTTCCATAAGGCCAGGGTCTCCTCGGCAGGGTGATAGATGGCGGCATGCAGGGGTGTATCGCGCAGGGTGTAGCGGCGCCCTTCGGTGTTGCGTAGTTCGTTAACCAGGTCGGAAAAGCGCGGCAAGTCGTCGGTTTCGTAAACAACCACAAATTCCTGGTTTTGCAGCCCAAAAGAATAGAGCAACAGTTGGGTGATGTCTTCAAATTGCTTGCCAATGCGGATGTGTTCGTTCATCATCCCCTGGCGGGCTTCGCGGCTCATCAGGTACCACTCCGTGGTTTTGCTGAAAGGATAGACAATCAGGTAGGGCAGGCGGGTGGCAGAGAAGGGGTCAATCTCCTGTTTCGAGCGCGCCTTCGAGTACTGCGAGGGGCGGGTAAAGCCCCAGAGTGAATCCTTGATATCGACAAGATGACGATACGGGGCGTTGGCGCGGGCAAATTTCTCAAAGAAAACGGCTGCGTCCCCTTTTTCTCCCGCAGTGATGGCAGACCAAACCAACAGGTCGAGGCCGCTTTCGGTGGTCTGGTAAATGTCCACCGTTTTGGCCGAGTCACGCAAGGCGGCGAGCCAGTTTTTGTGGAAGTCGGCGCGTTCGGCAGAGGCGAGCGCCCAGTAAGCGTCCGTAAAGGCCGCAAGGGCAAAATGGCTGAAGGTGCGTTGGGTAGTTTCTTCGGTATTTTCCATTACGGGTTACTCCTTACCAG
>JAWOIR010000362.1:0-20528 GCA_046484545.1 Anaerolineales bacterium | reverse complement strand
CGGCAATCATCGCCACGATGAGCGGCGATGATTGCCGTGCCGCTGACCCTCCAGACGCTCGCCATCTTCGGGCTGGGATACGGTGTCTCGAAATTGCTCGGCCTGACCTACGAAGAAGCTGCGCCGGCCTCGATGATTGGCGCAAGCAACCACTTTGAAGTCGCCATCGCCACCGCCGTAACCGTTTTCGGCGTGACCTCCGGCGCGGCGCTTTCGACGGTGGTCGGTGTGCTGATTGAAGTGCCTATCATGTTATTGCTGGTACAGATTTGCCTGAAAACGCGTCACTGGTTCCCGGCGCGGGCGGCGGTTAAACAAGCCCTGTCTGGCGGATAACATCGTTGAGTTGATAAAAGTAAAAAGGAAATGCTCCTTGTTCGGGAGCATTTCCTTTTTTGATTCAGCGCTACGTTGCCTCGTTTTTTATTCGGCAAGAAACTTCGGATAAACGCCTCGATAACCCAAAAATTCCGCAAACAAGCCGAGGCTTGCTGAGAGAAAGTTTTGCGCGGAAATTGAAAGGCTGGAATCATAGCCGCCATGCCTGATTAATACCCGCATAGTGGCGGCTAACTGCAATGGATTTTTGGGTCGGCCAGTTGTATCCACCCGGCCTTCACGAGCTAAACCGGCAATTGTGGCAAAAACTCCTAAAACCTCCTGAACCGCTTCCGGGCTTTGCTTTGCGAACTGATTGCTCTGGCGATAAACCATTTGAGTCTCCCCTGCATTCCAGGGATGGATGTGATGCTCACGCGGCTTGACCACAAACTTCTCACCGGCCTGGGCGATTTTTTGGACGCCGTTGAGTTTGTAATGGGCTGCCCCGGAAAGTATTTCGAACGTTTCCGTCCAATCGAGGTGCAAGTGCTCGTTAATGTCAGGTTGAGCGCCTGGCTCAGTGCTAATTTCGAGCAACCAGCCCATGCCGTTTGTTTCCAAGTCGCTTTGAAGAACAACTGTTTTTGAATTGGTAATTGGGTTGTTAATGGTAAAGCCTGATTTAATCATATCTTCTCCAAAATTAAATTTATGATATTTGCCGTGAAGAACACCGAATTTTGGAGTGTGAGTGTGCCGCAAAAGCGCGCACTCACACTCCAAAATTCGGGCTATTTATTGTCCCATGATGTGAGTACTTTCTTACGGGGCATAAAACGGCTGGGAAGAACAGGCGCAATGCGGATACGGCCAGAAAAACGGGGTTTCACCGCTGCAACTACCGCCTTCCGGGGTTGGGCAACCGGATATGGATGGTGGTGTGGCATCCGTGGAACCTGGGCCATCCGGGGTAGATTGTCCAACCGGGATAATGCGCGGGCAAATCTTCGGCTCATATCCAGTAGCGGCAAAGCCAAAAGCGGCGTGGCAGGTGGTATCCACCAAATAAAGTTCCTTGAGTGGGTAATGTTGACTGTCACGCACGGGCGAACCCGCCAGGGACTCGCGGATATGGTCAACGTAATCCATGCGCCCGGGGTCTTTCAACCCGGCATCGGTAATCACACCAAACATGAATTGCATTCCAGCCAACTCTTGTTTGAAGGCAAACTGGATGGTATTGGCGCCCGAGTGGCGTACCCAGGCCAGGTCGACATCCTCTCCGATGCCCTGGTTGATGTCAAAAATCAGGGTTTCGTAACCGTCGCCATTAAACGGGGCATCAGAACTGGTGGGGGATGTTCCGGCAGAGTCACGATTCAGGTCGGCAAAAATTTGCACATTGGTCGCCGTCCAGTCTTCAGTATAAGGCGGCGAAGCCCAAACCAGGAAGTCACCATAACCGTCCCTGTCCACATCCAGCACAACGCCAAAATGAATGCCCAGGTCGTTGTTCGGGTTGCGGCCAATCGTCTCAATGGTCACGTAATACCAGATGTCCTGGGTGGTCAGACGGAAGGTGCGAATGTCCAGGTCGGGGATGTAGTTCATCTCCTGGTCGAAGGGGCGTTCGAGCAGGTTCAGGCGATAGACATCCCCAAACGGGGCGCGCTTTTCAGGGCCAGTGCCACTGGATTCGACATCGTGGTTCAGGATGCCCAAATCACCAATTTCGCCAGGGAAAAGGACATGGGCAACAACCACCGGCTCGTCTGGAGCAGAGGCGGGCGGAGCGGTATCGGAAGTCTCAGAAGTTAGGGTTGGCAAAACCGGTGATTCGGAGGGCGGCTGTGTAGAAGGCGCGACGGCAGGCTGCCCGCCAATTGGCAGGTTACAAGCGCTCAAGAAAAAAGCAAGCATCAATACAGAAAACTTTTTGGAAAACATCTTTTTCCTCCTGCATAAAGAAAAACACGGCTGGAATTTTTTCGCTTGCCGGGCAAGTCTGCATTAAATATCAAAGCGAAATATAGATGACATTTTACACCTTTTTTATCCGTATTCATGGTCAAGTCTCATGATTTTTAACATTTGCTATGAAGAGAACTCTCAAAGAACAAAAAACACCCCGCAACCAACGATTACGAGGCATTTGGGGATGCGAAACAATTTCAAATTCAACCGCTGACCAACTCAGCGGGCAGATAATCGGTACGGTTCAGGTAGCAGATAACCAGTTCTTCTTTGTGAAAATCGAAGCGGCTAATCGAGCAATTGCTCAGCAAAAACCACGAACGCAAATCATGCGCTGCCTGGCGATAGGGCAGGTTGAGTATCGCGCACATCAGGTGCATGAAAAACCCGCCATGACTGACAATCGCCACGCGATGTTCTTCACGCCCTTCCCGGTCGCCATGACGGGCAAGCAAGTCGGCCAGGAAACGGTCGGCGCGAGGCTGGCGTTCTTCGTCAGCCTCGAAGGGTCGGCCCCACCAGCCGCTTTCATCAAAATCAGCCGGCAGGCTGAGTTCCGGCACATGCTGTTCAAAGTAAGAACGTGGTTTGCCAGGCAGGCCATTCAGGCGGGTATCTTCTTCGCGGCTGAAAATCCCGCCGGTTTCATGGATTTCAGGCCAAGCCGCAAAGGGGATGTTCAACGCGCGCGCAATCGGCGCGGCAGTATGGGCGGCGCGCTCCATCAGGCTGCAATACAAATGAGTAAGGCCAAAGCCGTAACGGTTATGAACGTCCCAGCCGTTGTTTTCTCCTAAAGATTGGTTTTCTTTCAGGAAAGCCGCCAGCCGTTGCGCCTGCTCGCGCCCGATTTCTGTCAGCACCGGGTCGGAACTTTGCTGGTAACTGTCATCACCCCAGTTGGCATTGTTTTGTGATTGTCCATGACGAATGTAGTAAAGTTGCACGCTAATTCTCCTTTTCACGATTAATTTTGGTTCTCCAAGATTTGCAATGAAAAATGCGGAGACTTATCACGCAGATTCCTATAGAGCCTTAATCTTCTCCACCAATTCACGAATTCGCCCCGGCTCTTCGGCCCCATCGAGCACAGACAGTGATTCGACCAGCGGCGCAATGCGTTCACGCGCCAGCGGCTTGTCGCCGCGCTCAAAGGCTACCAGAGCCAGTTCAGCCTGGATTTCCGCAATCCGACCCGGATGCGGCACCTCCTGACGGATTTCCAACCCGCGCTGGAGTGTACTTTCGGCAGTATCAAAATTGCCATCGGCCACTTCGATGCGTCCCAGGTAAAAACAGGCGTTTGCCAAACAAACCTTGTCACCCACCGATTCTGAGAGCGCAATCGCGGCCAGGGCATTTTTGCGCCCCTCGGCCAACCGTCCCTGGGCGCAATCGAGCAGGCTCAAGTTCGCCAGAATTTCGGCCTCGGCCTGGCGATTACCACTCTCGCGATAAATCGCCAGCGCGCCCAGGTAACTCGTCCGCGCCAGGTCATACTCTTTCAGGCAAAAATGGGTCGCGCCCAGGTTGTGCAAGGCCGTGCACTGTCCGCGAGGGTTGCCCATCTCGCGATGAATCTGGAGCGCCTGACGGCTGTATTCCAACGACCCGCTCAAATCGCCCTGGTCGGCCAGCACATTCGACAGGTTGTTCAGCGCGCGCGCCTCGCCCAGGCGGTTGCCCAGGGCGCGATAGAGCGCCAGGGCTTGCTTGTAATTTTCCTGCGCAGCGAGCAGGTTGCCCAGTTCCCACTCCACCGTCGCCCAATTGTTGAGCGTCGCGCTCTCACCGCGCCGGTCGCCCAATTCGCGCGCCAGTTCCAGCGAGTGGCGGTAAAGCGGGCTAGCGACATCGTATTCAGCCAAGCGAGTGGCAACATTGCCCATCTCTCGCAAGCAATCGGCTTCGACACGCCTGTCACCGGCCCCGCGCGCCAGCAAAAGTGCCTGCGCCAACAAAGGCCGGGCGGTTTCACTATTGCCCTGTGCGCTGAATGATTGCGCCTCAGTCAGTAGGGAGCGCGCCGAGCCGGGCAGCGAACGCGCCAGGGCAATCGCCTTGTCGTAGCGGGCCTGGGCATTGTAGATGCGGGCCAGCTCAAGCGTAATATTGGCGGCCAATTCTTTTTTGGAAATGTCCTGGCCCAGGGTTTTTAACGCCCCGCAGAAAAGTTCTTCGCCCTCGGAGAGCGGCCCGCGCTGGGTGTAAAGCAGCGCGAGACCCTTGAGCAGGTTGGCCGTTAAATCGACATTCTTCACGACCAATCCTTCCCAGGCCGCCCGCAGGTTGGCGCGCTCGGTTTGGAGCATATCCAGCGCCGAAGCCGAGTCCGCCCCGGTGCATTGCTCCGCCAAAGCCGCGAAATACGCCCCGTGACGTTCCCGCGCCGCGCCATCATCCTTCCGCTTCTGCGCCGCAAACTGGCGAATCACTTCGTGTAAAGCATATCGTCCATCCGCATCCCGCCGGACAAGCGATTTGGATGTCAAATCAGCCAGTTGCTCGCTGGATGTTTCGGCCACGCTCAAAGCGGCTGCGGCACTGAATCCGCCCACGAAAACAGACAGGCCCGAAAGGCAGGTTTGTTCGTCAGTGCAGAGCAAGGCCCAGGAATGCTCGAAAACCGCCCGCAGGCTGGCATGACGCTCTGGCAAATTTCGCAGGCCGGGGGTCAGGCTGTCGAAGGTCTGACGCAGGGCGGCGGCGATTTCATCGACCGTTTTCTCGGCGACGGCTGCGGCAGCCAGTTCGATTCCCAACGGCAGGCCTTCCACCATCCGGCAAATTTCCCCCACAGCGGGCCGGTTGGCGGCGGTCAGTTCAAAGCGGCGATTGGCCTGGGCGGCGCGTTCGGCAAAAAGGCGTAGGGCGGCGGACACAGGCAAGCCATCCACCCCAAAGACCCACTCCTCGCGCAGGCGTAATTTCTCACGTGAAGTCACCAGCCACTTTGTGCTGCCAGCGCAGCGGAAGAAATCACTCCACGCCTCGCTTTGGTCGGCCAGTTGCTCGAAGTTATCCAGCACAACCAGCATCTCGCACCGAGACAGGCTCTCGCACAGAATTTTGCGTGGGTCGGCGCCGGGCGGGATTTGCAAACCAAGTTTGTCGGCCAGCAGCAACAGCGCAGCAGACGGTTCAGACGCGCCCGCCAGGTGGACGAAATAGATGCCATCCGCATACAGCCCGGCATGGTCGCGTGCAACCTGCAAAGCCAGGCGGGTCTTGCCGATACCGCCGGGGCCAAGCAGGGTCAACAGGCGGCAGGAGGGATTGGCAAGCAATTCGGCGATTTCATCCCGCTCACGTTCACGCCCGACAAACGAAGCCGGAGGGCTGGGCGGCAGGGGCAGAATTTGCGGCGCGGGCAGACTGTCCTTCTGGATAGCCTCAGCCAGCAAGCGGGTGGATTGAGTCGGCTCCAGACCAAGTTCGCTCTCCAATGCGCGGCGGCAGGCGGCATATTGGGTCAGGGCCGCGCTGCGCTGTCCGTCATAAGCCAGCAGGCGCATAACCTGGGCATAGGCTTCCTCACGCCAGGGTTCGAGGCGCACCTGCTGCAAAGCATACTGCCGCGCCGCGTTAAATCCACCACGCCGTTCCTCGTATTCAGCCAACAACGCAAGCGTCTGAACCGCCTCGATTTGCAGGTTCTCACGGGTCAGCAGAAGCCATTCGTCGAAAGGCGGGCTGTCGGGCAATCCGAATCCGGCCAGGAATTCGCCCGCGTACAATTTGGCAGCATCCTGCTGTCGGCGCAGGCAGGGCAGGCAGGTTTCAAGTTGGGCATGGGCATGGTCGCGGCACTCTCGTATAAGGGAGCGAAAAGCCTGCACATCCACCCAAATCTCAGTCTGGGCGCTGATTTGCACATCGCTATTGGTGACCGCCAAAATGGGGGACGACTCTTTTCCCGCCAACACCTGGCGCAAGTTGGAGAGCGCCTGACGCAGGCTCTGGCGGGCGCGCTCTTCGGGCTGTTCAGGCCACAACAAACTGGCCAGGCTCTCACGCCGGTGCGGACGCTCGCGTTCGATGGCAAGATAAGCCAGCAAAGCGCGGGCCTTATCGGTGGCGAACCCGTTTAGGGGGCTGCCATTCTTTGCTGCATTGAATCCACCGAGTAAGTGAAGAGTTAGCATATCAGTCTGATTATACAAAGAAAAGGGACTTTTGACGTTTTTTTGACGCTTATTTGTTACAAGATGCACATGTCCACAACGCCTTATCGCTCCTACCTCCTGCGCCTGTGGCTGGAACCCAATAATCCAGCCGAATGGCGCGCCATGCTCGAAAGCCCGTCCAGTGGTGAGCGGCACGGATTCGCCAGTCTCGAAGCCCTGTTTGGCTTTATTGAGCAGGAGACAGAAAGAATGCGAAGTGAAAAAGACTCAAGGCAAAGTCGCAAAGACCCGGGGTCGCAAAGACATCAAAAAACATAACGTCACCCTGAAAGGAACACATTCCATGAAACAACTCATTCCTGTTTCACTTATCATCTTGTTACTCTTCACCAGCCTGGCTTGTAATTTAGGCGCAGCACCGGATTCCGCGCCTGCCAGCCCGCCCACACCCGTAGAGACGGACGCCAGCAATACCCTGGAACCAGATGCTCCTATCGAGCCGGCGGTTACAGAGGAACCATCCGCCCCCAACAGGCCGCAGGAATCCGGCCTGACTCCCGGCTGGTACCCGTACACCAACGCCAACGTCGCGCGCGATTTGGTGGTCTATAAAGACGTTGTCCACGCCGCGACGCTGGGCGGACTGATAACCTGGCGGCTGGATAGCGGCTATTCGATGCGCTACACCCCGCTCGACGGCATGGGACACGTCAGCGCCAATTCGATTGCAACCTGCGAAATCCCAGAGCCGAGAATTCTTGTCGGCACCTTGAGCGGGATCAGCGTCTACGACCCAAATACCGGCCTGTGGACGAACGACCTGACCTTCCCCGCTGACAGCCGCGTGAACGAGAGCAAAATCAACCGCATCGTCTGCGACCAGGCCAATAACCGCTTGCTGGTTGGCTACTCCGGCCTGGGCATTCTCGACCTGGCGACAGGCGACTTCCAGCGCTTCACCCGCAACGAAGGCCTGACCTGGGACGGCATCAGCGACTTTGTTGTCGTCGGCAAAGACATCTGGATTGCCACCGGCTACAACGGAATCAACAAAATCAGCAACGGTCAGGTAACCGTCTACAACAAAGACAACGGCCTGCCCGATGAGCGCGTCCACGCCGTCGCACTCGCCCCGGATGGCACGCTCTGGTTCGGCGCATCCAGCGGGTTGATGTCCTTCAAAGCCAACCAGTGGACGCTCTTCGGAAGCGATTCGGACGCCAAACTGAGCGACATCAACGAAATCCGCATCGCACCAAGCGGCAAAATCTGGGTCGTGACCGCGCCGCTCGGCACCGGACGACTGTGCCAGTTCAACCCGCAAACCGCCACCTGTGACGTGGACGAGCCCGACCTCGATAACCAGGCCATCCTGGCCCTGACGCTGGACGAAAACGGCAATCCGATTTACGGCACAAGCCGGGGCGTACACATCTACCAAAACGGGGGCCTGAAGTCGTTCAAAACCGAAGACGGACTCGCCAGCAACTTCGTCGATTTCTTTGCCAGTGCCCCAGATGGCAGCCTGTGGGTCGGCACCGATGGCGGCATCAACATCCTCGACCCGGCCAACCCGGACGGCAACTGGCAGACTTTCCGCAAATCCGACATCGAGGGCATGGGCGGCAGCTGGGCGGCAGGAATCGCCTTCGCGCCGGATGGCTCGGCCTGGGTGGGCGTGGTCAACGGAGACGCCAGCCGCTACCAAAGCGGAGATTGGTCTTCGTTCGACCAGGTTTACTCCTATCAAAGCGTCACAGTCGATGACCAAAACCGCGCCTGGTTCGGACATCCACGCAACGGGATTATCGTCCTCAACCCTGACGGCTCAACCGCCCTGACCCTGACCAGCGCCGAGGGCCTGCCCAGCGACAGCGTCCACGCCCTGCTGAGCGACCTTTCAGGCCGGGTCTGGATTGGCACCGATAAAGGCCTGGCCAAGTACGAGAACGAGAGCCTGGAGGTCGTCTTCGGCCCGGACGACAAAACCATCCCGAACGTCTACATCCGCGCCCTGGCCCTGGATGCAGACGGCTCACTGATTATCGGAACATTTACCGGCCTCGCCCGCTACGATGGTAGGACGGTTGAAATCCTCCTCGATTTCCTAAAGGACGGTTTCAACCAGGCGCGCCTGACCACGCTGGCAGTTGCTCCCGATGGTCAAATCTGGGTTGGCAGCGACAAGGGCCTACTCACCTCGAACGACTCCAACTGGAATCTTCTCACCACCGCCAACGGCCTGCCGAGCAACTACATCTCAGCCCTGCACATCGACCAATATGGTGCGATTTGGGTCGGGGGCGGCGGCTCCAACTTTGATGGCGGCGGGATTTTGCAAATTGTGCCATAATAGGACATGAAAATATTATCCACCATTCACCGAAAGGAAAATCATGAAATCAAAAAAACTGCTCTTTGCCCTATTCATCCTGAGTGCCTTACTGCTTTCGGCTTGCCAGGTCAACTTCATTACCGATATCAATAGCGACGGGTCAGGAATGTATGTCCAGGAAATCGGCTTACCCACGGAAGATCTGGATGGATTCGGGATGAACGCAGATGAATTTTGCGAGGAAATGGAGGAAGATGCCCCTCCCGGAACAACAGCCCGCAAGGAAACCCGCAACGAGAATGAAACCTGGTGCATCTTTGAAACCAAGTTCGCCTCGCTCGATGAATTGAAAACAGTCTACGCTGAGACCGAAACGCGCATCAACGACATCAGCATAGTGGATGGCACATTGACTTACGATATCAGCCTCGACTTTTCCGGTGAAGAAAGCGTCCCGGGCATGAGCATAAATTGGATAGTTAAAATGCCCGGCACGGTTATCGAAAACAATGCCACTGAACAATCCGGCAACACCCTGACCTGGAAAGCCGCCATGGGCAAAGAAAACAACATCCGCGCAGTCAGTCAAGTAGGTGGCGGCCTGGCAAGCGGCTTCAATTTTGATTTCGACGGCAACCCGCTGGGGGTTGGCATTGCTGCCGTGCTCTTCCTGTGCCTGTGCTGTTTCGTGCCGCTGGTAATTGGCGGCGTGGCTTTCTTCTTGATTCGCAAAAAGAAAGCCGGCGATTCCACCGAGCCGCCAGTTGCGGCATCCATTTCATAATGTAACGGCGGCTGGCAAGCCAGCCGCTCGCCAGTAATTCAATAAACAAGTAGCAGGGATTATCGAGAAAATGATAATCCCTGCTACTTTAATCGGTTCTCTGACATTTTCCTTAAACAAGGCGTGCTTTCGGGGATTCTCAAAGAGCCTTTTAATCAGACAAAACTACGCCACAAATGTTAGACTTCTTGACAAATTAATTGTTTATGATAAGATAAACATTAAAGAAAATACAAAAATTCCCCAGGACATGACGCTATGAGCCGCTTTTTTTGGCCCAATTTACACCAAAACGTTAAGAATATTAACAAACATGCCGCTCTGGATTTAATCCGTTTTACGCCGGGAGGGATTTCGCGCGCAGAGCTGGCCCATCGCATGGAACTCAGTCGGGCGGCCATGACCGCCATTGTCAACGACCTGCTCGAAGCGAAAATCGTCAAGGAGACCGAATCACGGAACGGTCAGAGCGGCCGCCCGCCTATTATTCTGCAAATCAACCCGATGCGTGGCCGTGTAGTCGGCCTCGACATGGGTGCCACCCATCTGACCATCGCCCTGGCCGATTTTTCTGCCCAGGTTATCGACGAAATCGAGATTCCTTTTGACATCACCCAGGGCCCCATTCCATGCCTGGCCCAGGCAGACGCCCTGCTGACAGAACTACTCGAAAAAAACGACATCCGCCTTGAACGTATCATGGCAATTGGAATGGGCGTCCCCGGCCCAATTGCCAGCCAGGACGGGGTTGTGGTAGCCCCTCCCATCATGCCCGGATGGGACGGATATCCTATCCGCAAGGAGATGGAAAGTAAATGGCGGGTTCCAGTCTCGCTGAACAATGATGCAGAACTGGGCATGCTTGGAGAATGGGCCTACGGGGCCGGGCGAGGAGAAGACCACCTGGCTTACATCAAGGTTGGTTCCGGCATCGGGGCCGGCCTGCTCCTGAACGGACAGGTTTATCAGGGCGCTACCGGCTCCGCCGGGGAAATCGGCCACCTGACCATCGAAGAAAACGGGCCGCTTTGCGACTGCGGCAGCAACGGATGCCTGGAAGCCCTGGCTGGCGGCAAGGCCATCGCCCGCCAGGCCCGCGAAGCGGCCACCAGCGGAAAAGCCACATTGCTCACCAGCATGGGGCCGCCCGAAGAATTGACCGCGCGGGATGTCGTTTCTGCTGCCCGCCGCGGCGACCTGCCCTCACAACAAATCATCACCCGCGCAGGCAGTTACCTGGGAATAGCCATCGCCGGTGTCGTTAACCTGTTCAACCCACGCGTGGTCATCATCGGCGGCGGAGTCTCACAAATCGGCGACTTGTTCCTGCAACCCATCCGCGATACTGTCCGGATACGCAGCCTGGCTGGAGCCGCTCAGGTGGTCAAAATCAACACTGCCATCCTGCATCGCCGCTCCTCGATTATGGGCGCAATTGTGCAGGCACTGTCCATAGCCCTGCACCAAATTGCAGACAAAAAAGAACAGCCTTCGCACACTGAAGAGCCAGAAAACGCCGGTTGATAAACAGCTAGAAAACCAAGAGACAGCAAAAAGGTGCTTTCGCACCTTTTTTGCTTTAATCAAGGAATGACGACCCCTTTGTCACCATTGGCACGACTAATACAATGAGCACAGTTGTGTAAAGTTTAAAGTAGCGGCTTTGCCCGCACAAATAACAGCAAAAGCTGATGTTTTCCAGCGAAAAAAGCCAAAAATTTTAGGTGCAATTGCCCTAAGATAAGGGTCGATTTGCTAGTAATAAACAGACAACTATGGTAGTATATATCAACATAATTTGCGTCCCCAATTTGTAACATAAAATTTATGCGAAATCGGACAAAACGTGCTGGCTCTTTGAGAATTCGTGGTAAGTCCTCGTATTTTGGGGCATGGGCGCGCCGCAAACGCATGCGCTCATGCCCCAAAATACGGCCTTCTTCACGGCAAATAATATCAGGGAACTAAAAATAAATCTTAACGAAAACACCTTTCCCGTTTGTCTTTTTTTAATACGGAAACAATCATGCAAATCACAATTTTCGAAGAAAACGGATTCAAAAAACAGATTGAAATTGACAAGGCTGTCACCCGCATTGGCAGTTCGCCTGCCAGTGATATTCAGTTACGCTCACCTCACGTTTCCCCCTTTCATCTTCAAGTCCTGTATACTCGCGACGCCCCTGACCGCTGCAAAATTATCAACCTTGCAGCTGAAACCGCGTCCCTGTTCTCCAATGGGCACGAAACTCCCCTGGCTGCTTATGCCGCAACCGAAGCCCTCGGCGGGGATGAACTTCAGATGGAAGGATTCCGGCTGCGCTTTGAGCTGCCACTAACCAGTGGCACGCTCTCCACCTCACACAAAATCAGTGCGTCCATCGCCCTGCCCGAACCCGTCCTGCGCCCAAATGCAACCCTGCTTGGGCGCATTTCGCTTAAAAACGAAGGCGAGAACACCTCCTGTCAATTTCAGGTGGAAGTGAGCGGCTTTTCTGAAGATTGCTACCAGATTGACCCTGTCCCGCTGATTTACGCCGGAGGCCAGGAAGAAGTCAACATCCGCTTTTTCCACCGCCAGACACGCCCGCAGGCTGGTTTCCAATCCGTGACCATCTCTGTTACTGCCCCAGAGAGTTACCCCGGTGAACAGGTCAGCATCCAACAAGGGATTTACGTTGCGCCCATGCTCGAACAGACAATGGTCATTCGCGACGACACGTCTGAAGCCCAACCGATTGCAGGCATCGCCGGGGCCGCAACACCAGCCCCGACCTTGGTCGAAACAGAGCCAGAACCATCGCAGACGGTTGATGCGTCAGCCTCACCTGATTCGCCGCAGGAACCTGAACTCGTTCCCCCTCTGACACAGCCTGCACCAGCCCTTACCGCAGAACCTGACCCGGCCCAGGAAGAACCAGCCCCGGCATTGGCCGGAGTTACTCAATCCAACTCGCAGGACAAACCTGCGCTTGCACCCCGACCCCTGCCCTCTAAAGCCAAAGTTGTCCGCACCCCGGCAGAATCTTTCTGGGACGAATAGCCCCTTAATATAGGGAAACCCATGCCTTTACCAGAAATAGCGCTCAAAATCATTTTTTCGTCCCTGGCTTTCCTGCTCCTGGCTGCGTTCTCTTTCCTTTTAATCCTCCTGACCAACCGCCTATTACGTGTGCGCGGCGACCGCAAACACAACATCCATATCAAAAATCGCGGCAACTGTCGCAGCATTTACAGCCTCGCAATTTCATCTGACGAACCCGGCTTGCGTTTTTCGTTCTTTGTCAAGGATGTGCCGCTGGTCGAGATACAAAACATCAATGCGGATGCGCAAGAACAGGCCGCTCCCGCACAAGAAAGTTCACAGGCAGACTCCCCCGCGCCTATCCCCGCCAAACCGGCCAGCGCCAGTTCCGCCGCGCCATCCGTCAACACCGGAACGGCAGTCAAAAGCGGACAGAAAGCCGCCGCCAAAGCCGGGACTGTCGCCTCCCTGCTCGGCGCACTCGGACAATTATTACCCGGCTCGTTGGGTGCCGGGTTGCGCACTCAATCGTCCCAAGCGCGCAAGGTTCAGACGAACACAAGCAGGGCCGTTCAAGCGCCGCAGACGATGCAAAACCAGGTCGGCGCAGTTTCTAAAGAAAGCGGCAAACTGGCTGGAGCCAGGCCTGCAACATCTTCGGTCCCGGCGCGCACAGCCCATTCCCGGCCTTTGACTCATACCTCGTCAGCCGCGACAAGCACCGGGGCTGCCGCTTCCGCCCAGCCTGCGCAGGCGCGCCCCGGTTCAGCCTACCTTGTCCAAACCCCGGAACTTGCCCCGGCTCAATCCTTCGACCTGACCTTAAAAATTGGCACAGCCAAAAGACGTTATCCGGCAGGCAGCTTTGCCTACATTATCGAATCGCAACAATTCGCCCTTGATTTTCCCGAAGCCAGCAGCGCGCCGGTTCGCCGTCAGGGCATCGTCCATTTTGGGAAAATCGGTATCTGGCGATATTGGATTCCGGCTTTTATAAACTTATTGGTTCTTTTGGCAGGTATCGCCGCGCTGATATTGGTCATCATGCGCATCTGGCAATTCAGTTTTAGTGGAGTTTTATATGGATAGACTCTTCTCTTCCCAAAACGAAACCCTTGTTCAGGAATTTGATTTTGGCTATCCCGTTCTCAACATCGGCAGCCATCCTGATAACGACATCGTCCTACCGGGCGAAAACGCGCTGGCTTTCCATGCCACCCTGCACATGCGGGATGGGCAATTCCATTTGATTGCCTTGGGCGGCGCGTCCAGCATCCGCGTTAATGGCAAACCGCTCACCGACAGTCCAGCAGTCATCCAGGAAAACCAGCAAATCGAAATTGGCAACTACATGCTCGCATTCCGCCAGAACGGTTCACCAGAAAGCATCCACGTCAGCCTGGCGGCATCGTCATTTCCTGCGGCAAGTAATCCAACGATTTCAATTCCACAGGGAGAAAACCCGATTCTGGTCAATGCGCCAGTCGAATTGGCTGAAATTGACGTTGAGCAAACTGCTTCTTATGAGTTGGAAATTATCAACGGCGGACCGATTGTGGCCGCCTTCTTTGTGACATTGAGCGGCGTCTCTGAAGAGTGGGTCGAAATCAATCCGCGCATGGTCAACCTGAACGAGGGTCAGCGCGCGCGGGTGCGCATTGACATCACACCGCCGCGGGACCCGTCCAGCGCCGCAGGCAAGCATCCCTTGCAGGTGCAGGTGCAGTCCCCCAACTACGGCGGCCATAGCGTGCAAAAAGCGCTGGCATTGGTTATCCGCCCGTATTATGAGTTCACGATTGGCTCGCTTGCGCCCAAAGACCAGCGTATCTCATGGGGCAAACGCACCGGCAAATCACAACTGCCAATCATCAATCGCAGTAACAGCGCGGCTGATTTTAACCTAACCGCCGTAGACGATGAAAACGGATGTGTTTTTGATTTGCTGGTCAACGACGAGGCCCCGCTTACCCGCCAGGCAACCGTCGGCATTCCGGCTGGCGAGACCTACAACCTTCCCGTCCAAATTACGCCCCACAAACGGCATTTGTTTGCCTTTTCCTCAAAGCGCTACCCTTATACAACAACAGTGCAATCACCGCAGGGAAGCACCCAGATGACCAGCGGCTCGGTCAGCGCGGTTCCGCTCTTCGGCTGGTGGAGCATTGTGCTGACCGTGCTCCTGGTTGGGTTGGGCCTTTTCCTGCTCCTACAGCCCAATATTTACAACTTCCACGTGGCGGCAGGCAAAGACATCATCGAACTGGGCGACAGCACCCGCCTGGAATGGTCGGTTTCACCCTTTGCAACCAATGTCAGCATTTCGGGGATCGACCAGGCCATCAATCGCGGCCAGACTTCGTTGACACTGGCCCCGAACGAATCGACCACGTACGAGATTATCGCAAGCAACTGGCTTTCAGGCCTGCTGCGCATGGATCAGCGTCGTTCCATTACCGTGCTGGTGGTTCCACCCACGCCGCGCATTAACGTCTTCGAGGTTGGTGAAACCAGCCTTGCAAGGGGAAAACCGGTCATGCTGCGCTGGTCGGTCACCCGCGCAGAGCAAGCCTTCCTGACGATTGACGAAGTGGTGTACGAACTTCCGCGCAACGAGTTCAGCGGCGAACGCGAAGTTGTACTGGACAAAGACGCCCTGGTGACCATTGAAGCCCGCAACGCCAGCGGCAGTGAGTTGCGCAGTTACTTTGTCAACGTGGTGGAGCCTGAAATAACGGTACGCGCGTTCACGGTCTGGGTGCGGCCGCAGGGCAGCGCTTTTGTCGAGCCGTCTCGAGGCGGAAACAAAACGTTCAGTATCCTGAGCATTCCCGACCCGAATTTCCCGCAGAAATACGTCGAACTGGTTCCGGACCGCAACAGCGACACAGGTTATCGAGTCGAGTTCTATCAGCCAGACCGAGAGCTGTCCAAGGGTGAGCAGGTCATGATTGAATGGAACATTGAAGGCACTGATAGCGGAAAGATTCAGATAGCCCCATTCACTGAAGCCCTGCCTGCGCGCGGCAGCCAACCCTTCTTTCCGCAAGAATCGATGAACTTTGTCATGACAGCCAAGAGCGGCGAATTGGAAGAGTTATTCATGCTGCCGGTCAAGGTCTTTGACGGTCAGCCGCCCGAAGCCCCCAATATAGAGTTTTTCCGCGCCTCGCCGCTCAAGGCGATAGGCGCGAGCGATGTGCAGTTTGCCTGGTCGGTTTCGGGCAACTGGACGCGGGTGCAGCTTGCCACCGAGGATAAAGTTATAGCCGATTACATCAACCCGCAGGGATTCAGGACCATTCGTGTGACAAAGAGCGGCACGTACATCCTGACAGCCTGGAACGGCAATCTTTCCTCAGCCGCGCCGGTTGAAATCACAATTGACCCGACGTTAAGGCCGATAGGCTTGTATTTCAAATCCGCTTTCCCGGCCACCGGGCGGTTCTTGATTAATGATGAAGTTTCTTTCACATTGGATTTTTACGACCCGGACAGGTCTGACTTGACAGGCCCGGTTCCGGTATATGTTGAACCGGATGTTGCCCCGACCGGCACGGTTCTGGTTACGGATGGTGTTTCCCTGTGTACGATTAATCTGCCGGCCAAGACATGTAACTTGAAATTCACGACTCCGGGTGACCCCAAGGAAATTACAGCCAGTTATAGTGGTGACACGATCTACGCTTCTGCCTCGACGGATAAGCCATACGACCAATATATTTCAGTTATTAGTTCGACAGTGACTCTGACGCCAACCTATTACCTGCTCAACCGCACCAATCCGGTAGATAGCATGAGTATCAGTCCGATTAATTTGACGTCGTCGCCGCGCACCCTCGATACGGGACTGTTTATTCGGGTTGGTATTGCGCCGCAAGGTTCCCCGTTGCCTACCCCGGACGCTGGCAAGGTTAATTTATATCTGTGCCAGCAACAAGCCAGTGGTTCTGGGTGGCAGGTTGTGCCGGGTTCGTGTGAGCCAAGAGGCTTTGCTTCCGTAACGCTTAATCCGGTTACCGGGGCAACGCCAGCAGGGTACGCTGATATTATTCTGGATAATTTCCCCGCAGCGGGAACATATGCGATGCTGTTCTCTTATTCTGCCGCCGGTTTCGAACCGGCAGAGCGGATTGAGTATAACGTTGTCATATCCAAGCTGGAGATAAAGTTGGGCCTGGAAGGATGCAGCCTGGCGGCTGGAGCGACTTGCGAATTGGGTACGTCAACCCCTGCTTCAACCAAGGTTATCTTCCAACTCCTCAAATCCAATGGCGACAGGTTGCCAGCAGTATTGACTGTTCCGGCTGTTGCCGCGTTTGAAATGTCTGAAAACATTGGCGGCACTCTTACTCCTTGGTCGTGCCAAATGGCTGTACAAACCGCGGCTGGTGTCAACTACCGCGTTCTTGAATGTACGGTTGATTTCACGACATCGGTTCCTCCGGGCGCTTCTTTGCGTTCGCCTTCCCTGATGACGTTCCAGTTTGCTCCAGCGAATGAACCCAACTATCTTGCTGTGCCTTCCACTTTGAACTTTACACTTAATGCCAAGCAAAATACTTTTGTTTCGCTGACGGCCTCGTCCCTGTCGAACCTGAAAGTAGGGCAACTCGTTGACTTTACCACCAGCGATGGACTGTCCGGGATTGTGCAATTAATCAATGCTTCCGGCACAAAGATTACCCCAACCGGAAACATTGTCATTACTGCATCTCAGACCGGCGTCTTTCCCTTGAATGTGGAATATCCGTCTGCTACGGCTGGTTGCACTGTAGATGCAGTCGGGCAAGTTTTGACAATCACTTCCATTTCTGATGCATGTACGATGTACTTCAGGAAAGTGGCAACTAACTTGCAGCTCACGGTTGCTTATATGGGTAACAATGAAAATTATAGAAGCGAAAGCGCGGAGTCTGTAACTTTTTCTGTTACCAAGCAAACCGACATTACCCTAAACTGGCAACACGAAGGTACTGTGGCGGGAACCTATACTGCCTGGTCCAAAGATTCCATCTTGCCCAATACACCATTGAAAATCCGAATTTTGCTTGGCGGCCCCACTAATTTTTCAACCACAGCCCTGCGCGGCGGCACGATGCGGATTAACATCAACGATTCCACCTGTGCTATCTCAGGTCATACGTCAGGAGGTTACCCAAATTACAATGTCGCAATTTCCCAGACCGGGGTTGGGCAAACTCCTCGTATCGACTTTACGTTGACCTGCACGACGACTCCCCGCTCGGTCAGAATTCAGGCGGCCCTGAACAACAACGTTGATTTTGGCATTGCTTCTGGTCAGGTCACCGAGCAATTGCTGGGTATTGTGGACCGCAGCGGCCGTTACATCGGTGTCGACTTTACCCGATGGGCCCCGCAAGACCAGAGCGTTGCCGTTTTTGCCCAGGGAGCAATGTCCCCCTTGCATTTTGGCGAGCGATATGACGTTCGCCTGACTGTCGGGAGAATTTATGCAGACACTTATGATGGCGCCCGTATTGATGTGATTAATGCCTACCTGGCCGCAGGTCACCGGGCCCAAGTTCGTTTTAATGCGGCGATTTTTGCCACAATTGATTGGACGCGCTCGACCTGTATCAATATGAACGCCACGAACGCCAATACGGTTGGCGTGCCGTTGGATACGTATCGTGTTGTTTATGATTTTGGCGACCCGAACCTGAACAATCCGGGGTTGACCGATATCGAGATGTATAACAATACGCCATGCCTGTTGTATTTTGATACGGCTACCAATACGGCTGTCACCAGCGGCGGCACGACCCAGTTCTATTTCAACGTGAGCGGTTTTACGCATACCACTAGCGCTTATTCGACACAGTTGCTTAAACAAACCGTTACCCTGTCGCCTGCGACAGCCAACTATACCTACACCGCTTTTGTGGATAGTCCACGGGCCACTTTCAACTTGAACGTGACGCCGCAGAATTCGGGCACTTCATTGAACCCGCTGGTTTCGCCGATTGGGACGCAGATTCTCTTCCCTGCGACACCTACCTGCGGTATTACTCCCGACTCCGGTTTTGTTTCCCGAATCCTGGCGCTAATTGGATTGACCCCCTCTACGGCGGCAACCTGTGATGCTGGCGCCAACTTGCTCATCACTTATGCCGGGAATAATTGGTTCCAGTCCGCCAGTTACTCGCTGCCGGTTAATGTCTCGAAGCACAACCCCAACATGGTTTTGTCTTATAAACAGGCAAACGGCAACTACGGGGTCTTTAATACCCCGTACCCGAATATGAAAGTCGATGATGTGCTGGATTTCAAGGTGAACCTTGCCAAGGGCGCAGACGCCTTTACCAGCACTCCTGCGCCAGGCGGCAAGGTCGAAGTCTGGATGATGGACAGCAACGGCACTGTGCTTACAGGCGCGATTTATGAAATTGATACTACATCGGCAGCGGTTACCTACAATTCAACTACACAGCGGTACGAGATTGACTTGAACACATCTGGCGATGCCCTCTTTGCACTGACCGTTAAAGGGGCTCAGGCAAATATCCGCCTTGTTTATCGTTATGTTGGCGATAGTTATTACTTTGCCAAACAACAGCAGACCGAATATATGGAATTTAAACCTGCCCCTGCTCCTCCTGGCCCTTAGGCCTGACGCCATAAAACAAGGAACCCTTTGTGAAGAAATCCATTTTGCTCCCGTTTTTTTGGATAGCCATCCTCCTTACTGCCTGCCAGTCCCAACAGGCGGCCTACACCCTTGGTTTACTCTCGGCGGTAGATTCGCAGTCCCTGCCTTCCGGCATGTCAGCCCTGGCTGGTGAGCAAAAGAACGGTTACGAGTTGGCCCAGACCGCGCGTAATAACACTCTGGGCTTTAATACAAAACCCGAAAGCGCCCTGCCAGACGAAGTCCAGGTTACCGTGCGCAACATGGTCGAAGATCCGAACCAGCCGGTTTCAGCTCTGGTCGGCGCGACCACCAACGCCGGCACCACCCGCATGGCCGCCCTGGCAAATTTCTTCAATGTGCCGATGGTCGTCCCCTCCGCAATTGGCGACAACCTGTTGCCATCCAATAACCTGTGGGCCTTTCGCCTGAGCGCGCCCGGCTCGGAACATGCGCGCTACCTTTTCAATGAAGTTCTCACCCGCCAGTCTCTGGCCGCCCTGACCACCGGCGACGAATTCGCAACACCGCTGCAACTTGGCATCCTGTACGAGCAGAACACCTTCGGCGAAAGCACCGCCGTCGAAACCGCCAAAGCCGCCATGGCCCAGGAAGTGCAAATCGGCTTTTACGGACATTTCACGCCCGACGCGCCCGAAACAACGCGCCTGATACAGGCCTTTTCTGCCATGCAAGAATCCGGTGTACATCTGCTCTACATCGTCGCCAGCAACCCCGACTCAGCCGGGATGATTGTGCGCGAACTGAACAAGTTTTTCGTCGCAGGCGAAACCCCGCTCGTGCTCGGACAATCGGGCGGATTCGCCAGCCACCAATTTCTCGAATCACCTGAAGCGGCAGGCGTCGTCATCCTGCGCCAGCAAATCGTCCCCGATCGCTGCCCCGACGAAATCGAAACCCTGGCCGAAGCCCAGGCCTATGCCGCCATCCAACTGCTCAATTTCGCCCTCGAACAATCACAAGACCAACTGGGCGCGCAGCAAAATCCATCCATGCTCGACCAGCGCGAAGCCGTGCGCGACAGCCTGAAAGCCTCCAGCCTGAACCTGCCCTGCCTGGGCCTGACCTCCTTCGACAACAGCGGACAGAACAAAAGCCTGCGCTTTGAATTCCTGTACACCGCCAGCGGCAAGCCCCGCCTAGTTGGCGCAGAAAGACTTCTCGAACTGCTTGCCCCGGCCATAAATCGCAGTCCCTTTGAGTAAATCGATGAACAAAATACCCGACCTGCAACGCCAAACCCTGCACGCCGCCCTCTCCTGGCTCGATTCGCGCCTGGAAGAGCAAGT
>JAWOIR010000373.1:0-10948 GCA_046484545.1 Anaerolineales bacterium | reverse complement strand
GAACGCCCGCCATAACTGACGGTGAACATCAGGAACATGAGCGCCATGCCGGGGGCCATGTAAGCCAGCGCGTCAAACTGGACGGCTTCGCCGCCGCTGGCAGATTTGACGAGCGCAATCGCGGTATCAGAATCGTCTTCGACAATTCGTTCACCCATCTCGCGCCCGGCGGCTTCGATGACGGCTTGCTCATAGGGCAGGCGTCCACTTTCGAGCAGTTGCAGGATGACGACTTCTCCGCCGACCTTGCCGGTTTCGACCCGCGAGAGAAATTCTTCGACGATGGTCTGGACGACGCCGGAAGAAGTCGGGCGGGTGGGGTTGGCGTAGATTTCGATGGTCAGGACTTCGTCAGAGGAGGCTTGTCCATCTGATGGGATGATGCTGGCAGTGAACCCGGCGGGGATAATGACGGCGGCTGCGGCCTGGTCATCGTCGATTAAACGGCGGGCGGCTTCGGGGGAGTCCGCTTCGGAAGGCGCTACCAGCGTGGATAACGCTTCGGAGCGGAACAAATCCACCAGCGCGTCACCCAGCGCGTCGTTATCCAAATTAACCAGCACGACCGGGATGTCGCGCAGGCCGGGGTTGGCGTCGTTGCCGGAAAAACGCCCGGTGGCCGCGCCCAGGCCGAGGGTGAGCAGGAAGGGCGCCAGCAGCATAAAAATCAGCGCGGCGCGGTCGCGGAAGGTGAGTTTGAGGTCTTTGAGACCGATGAGGAGGAGTTTGAGCATACGGTATCCTGTTGGGGTGTAATCCGTAATCCGGTTGTCCTGTTTTCCAGTTGAGCTAAGAACCGGATAACTGGGTAACCGGACAACGATTATTCGCGCAACGCCCGCCTGGTCAGATGCAGGAAGACGTCTTCGAGACCTGTTAGCGAGTCGGCCAGGGCGGCGGGCTCGTCGTTTTCGCCACTCTATACCCCAGTCGATTTCAGCCGGCCATAGACATCGCCGGAGCCGGCCGCCAGTGGGCGTGTTTGTAGGTACTGCTTCATGGCCGTGCTGTTTGACCAGTGCGGCATAGCCCAGCGGTGGCTCTCCCCCGGCGCATAATTCCATTCGTAGGACCCCAGCGCGGCCAGATAATCGAGGCAGGCCAGCGCCCGTTCCGGCGCGGCGGGCAGAAATTCAACGGATAAGGCCGGCAGGGGTTGGGAGAGGCCGCGCAGCACTTCCGGTTCAAACCCTTCCACATCAATTTTGCAGAAGGCAGGACGGCCGTAGCGAGCAATCAAGTCGTCCAGGGTGAGCAGCGGCACAGTAACGGCCGTATCCCACCGCACCTGGGCAAAGGAGGCATCCCGTTCGCTCACCTGCGCCGCCCACTCCGTCGAGATGGTAGTCACGGTGGGGGTGCGGCGGCTAACCAGCAAGTCCGCCTGCCCGGCGGCCGCTCCCAGGGCAGCGTTGACCAGGGTGATGCGCGGATGACGGCCGTAGAAGAAGCGCAGCAGCGTCTGACAATCGGGTTGGGGTTCCACGGCTATCACCCGCGCGCCGAGCTGGCTCCACAGCCAGGCCCGGCTGCCCACATGAGCGCCAACATCAAAGCAGAGGTCGCCAGGCCGGATAAAGTCACGGTAGAAGCGGGCCAGCCGCCGGCCACGCCAGAGCAAGGGTAAGTAGTAAATGGCCAGGGAGCGGGACAAGCCGGCCAGGCGCGCCAGGGTTGACATCATGCTCACGGAATAACGATTAATCGCGCAGCGCCCGCCCGGTCAGATGCAGGAAGACGGCTTCGAGGTTGGGTTCGCGGATGTCAATCGAGCGGATTTTAATGCCGCGTTCGTTGGCCGCACCGACGACTGCGGCCAGCACATCTTCGGCTTCGGGGGTAATGACGCTGACTTCATGGTCGGTGGCCTGGGCCTGGATGACACCTTCGAGACCGCCCAGAGAGTCGGCCAGGGCGGCAGGGTCGTCGTTTTCGCCGACATGCAGGATGAGGGTTTCGGCCTGGCCGACCTGCTGGGTGAGTTCTTTCTGGGTGCCGAGGGCTATCATTTCTCCGTGGTCGATAATGCCGACGCGGTTGGAGAGTTCGGCGGCTTCTTCCATGTAGTGAGTGGTGTATAGCACGGTCATGCCCTGGGCGTTGAGGTCTTTGACGGTGTCGAGAATGGCGCGGCGCGATTGCGGGTCGATGCCGACGGTGGGTTCGTCCATGAACAGGAGTTGCGGTTTGTGCAGCAGGCCAACGCCAATATTGACACGCCGCTTCATACCGCCGCTATAGGTTTTGACACGGTCTTTGGCTTTTTCAACCAGGCCGATTTGCTCGAGGACTTCGTCGATACGGCTGGCGAGGGCTTTGCCGCCCAGATTGTACATTTGGCCCCAAAATTGCAGGTTTTCGCGGGCGGTCAGGTCTTCGTACAGGGCGATTTCCTGCGGCACAACGCCGATGACACGCCGGACTTCGTCAGGGTTCTTGCGGATGGAATGCCCGGCGATGGTCGCGTCGCCGTCGGTTGGGTCGTAGAGGGTTGAGAGCATGGAAATGGTGGTGGTCTTGCCGGCGCCGTTGGGACCGAGCAGGCTAAAGATTTCGCCCTGCTGGATATCGAACGAGACGCCTTTGACGGCGGTAAAGTCGCCGTATTTTTTGACCAGGTTGTGGACTTCAAGAATAGCTGGCATGAGGCCTCCGGGGGAATGAAGAAATAACGGGCGATGGCCATATCAGACGCCCTGCCGAACAAGATGGATTGTTACTTCTCAACAAGCAATAGTTCGCTAACCGTCAGGGTCATGTCACTGCCATTGTTCAATTGGCTGCCAATCCAAAAGGCTGGCTGGCTGACAATCACGGTCTGGTCGGGCGTCTGGTAGTTGTTGATAAAAATGCTTAATTTTGTGCCGTCCAGAAGGAGGCGAATATTGCTTGGCGCACCATACTGAAAATATTGCTCCAAATTTTGCCGATTTCGCAGCGAATTGCCGGTCTGGATTTGCGCCAGGGTGGTATTGGATGTTTCCGCGAGCATCAAAAACGCGCCCTGCGAGGGGGAACTGGCGTCGACAATGCCAAAAACGAGCGAGGCGGTGGCGTTTCCCTGAGTGAATATTTTATCAATTTGAAGGCTAAAAGTGATTTCTGCATTCGCCGCAACAGGAGTATAGATTCCGTACGTATCGCCGGTCTTGCTTTTGCTGACAAGAATTGAAAAGCCGCCATCGCTGGCCGCCCAACCCCAGGGGAGCAGGCTCCAGCAACCAGCCTGCACGGTAGGCTGCGCCATCTTTCCGGTGGACAGTTGCCATACGTCAAACCGGAAACAGCGATTTTCAATCAGAAAAGGAGCCAGTGTCGGGGACGGGGAGTCGGATGCTTCAAGCGTTGGTACTATCACGGGCGCGTCAGGAGTTAGCGGGCCGGGAGTGGGTTCTTCAACCGTCGGTTCAGGCGCTCCGGGAGTCATCGGGGTGGGTGTCGTATCGGCATCCGGAAGGTTGGCAACCAGACCCGGGTCAACATCATCCGGCGGTCCTGATTTGGTAAAATCACCAATAAACCCGACCGCTAGCATCACAACTCCCAGCACACCGGCAATGACGCGGGGTGTATGTGCCAACTGAAAACTGACCGGTTTTTCCAATTTGCCTAACAGGGCCATCAGCAACAAGATAGTACCGAGGAAGAAAAAAAGTGTTGCCAGCGGAGCCGCGATAAGTGCCTGTAAAATCTCCATAAAAACCTCCAACCAGTTAGTGAACAATACACGAAGTATAGCCCAAATTGTTCGGCTTAGCGTTGTTTCTCTGATATTTGCCGTGAAGAAGGGCACATTTTGGGGTGTGAGCGCGCATAAGCGCGCTCACACCCCAAAATGCGGGGGCTTACCATAGGAATTCCCAAAGAGCCACAAACAAAAGATAAACAAAAAGAAAAGTGTATAATACGCCAAAGGATAACCAAATGTACAACAGCCCCATCGCCAAAATCTTCCCCACCGGTTTACGCCGGGCTGCAAAATACCTGCTCTTCAAGGTAATCCTGGTCGCGCTAACTATCTTTGCTGGCGTATTCTTTACTGTTGTGATTGCCAGCCGTAGCGGGCAAATAGAAGCCAGCATCAACCGTCAGGTTGACCGCTATTTGCGCTCCAGCGAATTTCGCTCGACTGTATCATCGCTCAGTCCTACAGAGCGCACCCAAAGAATCGAAGCCGCGCGTATCGAATTGCTCGAAGAAAGCGGCATCAACCTGCCTTTCTGGCCACGCCAACTGCGCTGGACACTGAACGCCCTGCAATTTGACTGGGGGCGACTGATGCTGCGAGATTCCTTCCCGATGATGGTGGCCCAGGGGCGTGGCTACTCTCCCGAGGTGCGCGACATCCTGCTGAGTTACTTCCCCAACACCCTGCTGCTGGCCGCCGCAGCCAACTTCCTGATATTTATCTTTGGCATCCCGCTCTCGCTTTACCTGGCGCGCAACTACGGCAACCGGGTAGACCGCTTTGTCTCCATGCTCTCGCCGCTCTCCTCGGTGCCAAGTTGGGCCATCGGCATCATCCTGATAACCATTTTCGCCGTCGAACTCAGGTGGCTGCCCACAGGCGGCATGTTCGACAACCTGCCCCCCGACACGCAACTCGGCTACATCCCCATTGTCGCGCGGCGCATGATTTTGCCCGTCAGCGCAATTTTCCTGAGCCTGTTCTTCCAACTCGTCACCACCTGGCGCACCTACTTCGTGCTGTACTCGCAGGAAGACTACGTCGACCTCGGCAAAGCCCAGGGTCTCAGCCATCGTAAACTCGAACAGCGCTACATTCTCAAACCGGCCCTGCCTTACGTCATCACCAGCTTCACCATGATTCTGGTCGGCTTCTGGCAAATGACCATGGCGCTTGAAGTCGTCTTCAAATGGCCCGGCATCGGCTGGCTGTACATCGAGCACGCCCTGCCCCATTTCTGGAACATGGACATGTACCCCGGCGAAATCCTGCTGGCTGTCGGCATTGTGGTCATCTTTGCCTACCTGCTCGGCGGCGTTGTACTGTTGCTGGACATCGCCTATGTGCTGGTTGACCCGCGCGTACACCTCGAAACCGAAGACGTCAACGAGCTGCGCCGTCCGCGCCGACCGGGATGGTGGAAATTCTGGAGACGTTCCCCTCCCCCGCAATTTGACCAGCAACAGGAACACGGGACGCGCACCCCTCAACCTGCTCCCCTTATCGACATCCCCGCCACGCTGGAAGGAATCCGCTACGGGCTTGACGAGGCCATGCTGGCTACGCGCAAAACCCTGACCGAGATTCGTCGCTACCCAACCGCCATCGTCGGATTCTTCCTGATTTCGCTATTGATAATCGGGTCGCTGTATGCCGTGATTGTCTTCCCGTATGAAACCATCGGCGTCGAATGGCGCAGCGGCAGTCTTACCGGCAAGCCCCAGGTGCCGCAACTAGCGCAACCTGTCTGGGTCAACTGGTTCCGGAATGAAAAACTGCTCTCCGTCCTCGTAGTGAACGAACCAAAGGAAAAGGAAACCCGCGAAATTTCAGACACCATCACCGAAGTCAGTCTGACGCTGACCTTCGACTACGACTACGCCGAATTCCCTAGCGAAATCTACCTCTACCTGCAACCCCAATTCACCGAAAAATATCCACACCTGTCGCTCACCTGGCACAGCCCCGATGGGCGCACCACCCGCATGAGAGGCGTCAGCCTGAGCACAAAAGACGTGCGCTACAACTTCCAGGAAGGCATCCGCGCCCAGCGCGAAGTGGCCATCAACCCCGATTGGCAAACCTGGTTCAACTTTGGCAACGTCAGCCCGACACCCTTCCATTACATCTTGTTTGCCATGCCAGAAGGGGAGACTGCCCGCGTCCAGCCAGGGACCTATACCCTGCAACTCGACGCGCTCTTTTTCGACGAAACCGACCCGCACCTGGACGCCGAACTCGTCCTGCTCGGTCAGGTCTACGGCGCGGCAGGTACCGATTTCTTCCGGCGCGACCTGCTTGTTCCGCTCCTGTGGGGCATGCCCTTTGCCCTGGCCTTTGGCCTGTTCGGCGCGATTGCCACCACCCTGCTTTCGATGTTCTTCGCGGCAGGCAGCGCCTGGTACGGCGGCTGGATAGACAGCGTTGTGCAACGCCTGACCGAAGCCAACATGGTTTTGCCGGTGCTGGCAATCGCAGTGTTGGCATATGCCTATTATCACCTCAATATCTGGGTCATCCTGGCAGTCATTATTGCCCTGAACATCTTCGGCAGCCCCAGCAAGACCTTCCGCTCGGCGTTCCTGCAAATCAAGAGCGCGCCCTACATCGAGGCTGCCCGCGCTTACGGCGCCAGCAGCCGCCGCATTATCATGAAGTACATGATTCCGCGCATCATTCCGGTCATCATCCCACAACTGGTCGCGCTGGTGCCAACCTTCGTCTTCCTTGAAGCCACCCTGGGCATCTTTAACATCCAATCGAATTACCCCACCTGGGGAACCGTCATCTACCAGGGACTCAGCCGCGGCGCGCTGTACACCTCGCGCTTCTGGGTGCTGCAACCCATTGGCCTGCTTCTGCTCACAAGCCTGGCTTTTGCCCTGCTCGGCTCTGCACTCGAAAAAATCCTTAACCCGCGTTTGCAGGAATAGGACCGCATCCACGCTGAGCAGTTCAAGGAGAAAATCGCTATGAACGTCCGCAAATTCTTCTTCACCTTATTGAGTCTTGGCTTCCTTTTGCTGACCAGTTCATGCAACCTGCCGCAAAGCCAGACGCCGCCGGAAGAGGCCGAGGCGGTGGATACGCAGGAAACTGCGCTGGCCGCCACCGTCGCCGCCCAGGTGACGCAATCCCTGCTCGAAAACGCCACACCAACCCCAAGCCAGACTCCCATCCCGCCAACCGAGACTCCCAGCCCCAGCCCAACCGTCACCCCCACTTACGCGCCGCCCATGTTGCGCGTGGAGCAAAACACCAACTGTCGCAGCGGCCCGGGCGAGGCCTATAACGTCATCGTCGTGCTGACAGCCGGGCAAAACATCGAACCCATCGGGCCCGGCATGGAAGGCCAGTACTGGGTCGTCAAACGTCCCGGCACACAGCAAACCTGCTGGGCCTGGGGCGAATTTTTAATCGCCAGCGGCAGTGTCCACACCCTGCCTGAAATCACCCCGCCTGCAACAGTCACGCCCGCGCCTCCCGCCCCACCGCGCGGATTGACCTACGCCTTCTCCTGCACCTTTACGGATGTGACTGTCAACCTGTCCTGGACCGATGTTGCCACCAACGAGAGCGGATACCGTGTGTTGCGCAACGATGCGCCCATTGCCGAACTGCCAGCCAACACCACCCAGTACACCGATGTGACCGCCGCGTCTTCAGGGAGCAGTTTTACCTATGCCATCGAGGTCTTCAACGATGCAGGCACTGCCCGCTCTGGCAGCATTACCTTCTCTTGTCCTTAATACGCCGCCTGACGAGGAGAGCCGGAAATTTGATATTCATGCCTGCTTCGCAGGCATGAATATCAAATTTCCGTTTTTTTCTTGTCACGGGAACTCCCAAAGAGCTAATGCAATTTGAAACATTACAACTTCATAATCGTTGTATAATGAAAGCGTGAAACTCTTTATTCGCTTTTTTGCCATCTTTGTACTTTTCGGCTTCCTGGCACAGCCAACTTCAGGGGGAATGCAGGCCCAGGAAGGTACTTCTCTTTATTTTGCCGAAACCGGCCACAGCGTTTCAGGCGATTTCCTGCGTTTTTACCGAAACAACCCAAATGCCGAGCAGGTTTTTGGCTACCCACTTACCGAAGCCTTCACCGACGTTCGCAGCGGCAGGCTAATTCAGTATTTCACTCGCGCACGCTTTGAATTCCACCCTGAAAATCCTGAAAATCAGCGCGTTCGCCTTTCGCCTTTGGGGGAACATCTCTACGAAAGCGGCCGAAAACTGGAAATCTTCACACCCATTGGCTGCCGCTCGTTCGCCAACGGGCTGGCAATTTGCTATGATTTTCTCGATTTTTACGAAAAGAACGGCGGACAGGCGGTTTTTGGCTACCCGATTTCAGGATTCGAGTACCTGAACGAGCGCATTGTACAGCATTTTCAAAATGCGCGTTTCGAGTGGCATCCAAACAACCCGATTGGCAGCAAAGTCATGCTTTCGAACCTGGGACGTGTCTATTTTGATTTTATTGGTGAAGACGCCGCCCGACTCTCGCCAAGCCGGAATGACGCCATTGTGTCAGTCTTATCCATCCAGGCGCGTGCCTTCGCGTGGAAAGCCGTCACCCAACCGAACGATATCCAGACCGTTTACGTTACCGTGCAAGACCAGACCCTCAACCCGGTCAAGGATGCCATTGCCGTAGTGACCATTTATTTCCCCAACGACTCGCCGCGCAGTGTCAGCCTTTCGAGCAACCAAAATGGCGTTGTGGTCATTCCTTTTGAAGTGGTTAACCAGCCGCCGGGCAGCTTGGTCGTTGTTCATGTGCAGGTCTATTACCAGGGGCTTACCAGCAGCGCGGTCACATCTTTCCGTATCTGGAAATAAAGTAAATTTTCCATAAAATTACCTATTTGGGGCACAAGAACGCTTGTTTAGACAAAGAACCTCGATATAATAGGGTAATTTTACCCATTGGAGTTGGCCGGATAACCCGGGGGCGCTGGTTATCACCTAAGCCTTGCGAACATTTTGAATTATTTTGCGTGAAGCAAAAGCCCGGAAAATTCCGGGCTATTTTACAAATCAAGTTTTATGCCCTCATTCTTTTATCGCTGAAGGAGCAACCTTATGAACACAACAGAAGGAGATGGCCAGCGACGCTATCACGGACTACCGCAAAAACAAGGCCTGTATGACCCGCGCTTCGAGCATGACGCCTGTGGCGTGGGCTTTGTGGCCGACATTAAGGGGCACAAATCGCACGACATCATCCAAAATGGATTGAGCATCCTCGATAACCTGACCCACCGCGGCGCACGCGGCGCGGAAGCCAATACCGGAGATGGGGCCGGGGTGATGATTCAGATTCCGCACAAATTCCTGCAAAAAGTTGCCGACATCAAAGGATTCAACCTGCCCGCGCCGGGACAGTACGGCGTTGGCATGGTTTTCCTGCCACGCAACGACATCCACCGCCGCGCCATCCGTCTGCATTTCGAGAAAATCATCGAATCCGAAGGGCAGCGTGTCATTGGCTGGCGCACAGTGCCGACAAAAAATTTAGAGCTGGGCAGTTCTGCCGTCTACTCCGAGCCGAAAATGCGCCTGATTCTCATCGAGCGCAGCCCGGATATCAGCGACGATACGGCCTTCGAGCGCAAACTGTACGTCATCCGCAAACGGGCAGAAAACGAAATCCGCTACGGGGGCCGTTTTGCGGGTGGCGAAACCTTCTACATCGCCAGTCTTTCTTACAAAACCCTGGTTTATAAAGGTATGTTGGTTTGCGACCAGGTTAAAAATTACTTCCCCGATTTGAGCGACCCGGACATGGAAAGCGCCATCGCGCTGGTGCATTCGCGCTTCAGCACCAACACCTTCCCCAGTTGGGAACGCGCCCACCCTTACCGCTACGTCATCCATAACGGCGAAATCAACACCCTGCGCGGCAACGTCAACTGGTTCCGCGCCCAGGAGAATATGTTCGAATCCGAACTATTCGGCGCGGATATGAAGAAAGTGCTGCCCATCATTCAGCCCGATGGCAGCGACACGGCTATGTTCGATAACGTGCTGGAATTCCTGGTCATGGCCGGGCGCTCACTGCCGCACGCCATGCTGATGATGATTCCCGAACCCTGGTCGCACCACGAGTCCATGTCGGATGACAAACGCGCTTTTTACGAGTATCACGCCAATTTAATGGAACCCTGGGACGGTCCGGCGGCGATGGGCTTCTGCGACGGCTTCGTGGTCGGGGCGCTGCTTGACCGCAACGGGCTGCGCCCGGCCCGCTATTACGTCACCAGCGACGACAAAATTGTGATGGCTTCCGAGGTCGGTGTGCTCGACATCCCGCCCGAAAATGTATCTTATAAGGGCCGCCTGGAGCCGGGCAAAATGCTGCTGGTGGACACCCGCCAGGGACGCATCATCAGTGACGAGGAAATCAAGCGCCAGGTGGCGCACACTTATCCCTACCGCGACTGGCTCGATAAATACCAGGTGAAACTCTCGGACCTGCCGCCAGCCAAAGCAGAACATATCAACCAGGTCAACCATAAGACCATCTTCCAGCGCCAGCAAATTTTCGGCTACAGCGAGGAAGACCTGCGGGTTGTGCTGACCCCCATGGCGCAAAATGCCATTGAAGCAGTCGGCTCGATGGGCAACGACGCCGCCCTGGCGGTTTTATCTGAAAAGCCCAAACTACTTTACAACTATTTCCGGCAGTTATTTGCCCAGGTGACCAACCCGCCGATTGATGCGTTGCGCGAAGAAATCGTGGTCTCCACCGAGGTCATGGTCGGCGCGGAGACCAACCTGCTCAAGCCGATTCCGCAGAGTTGCCACCAGATTCGGCTGGACTACCCCATCCTGACCAACGAGGAGTTGGCGCAAATCCGCTACTCGAAGATACCTGGCTTCATGGCCGCCGCCCTGCCGATTGTTTTTCGAGCTGGGTCGGGCGGAGTTGGGCTGGAGCGCGGGATGGATGAACTTTTCTCCGCTGCCGATTCTGCCATCGCACGCGGTGTTAACCTGCTGATTCTCTCCGACCGGGGCGTGGATAAAGAACACGCGCCGATTCCCGCCCTGCTGGCGGTGGCCGGGCTGCATCACCACCTCGTCCGCCAGGGGACGCGCACCCAGGTCGGCCTGATTCTCGAAAGCGGCGAACCGCGTGAAATCCATCACTTTTGCGACGATGACCCCTTTCCCTGCGGCAAGACCATCGGCCTTGATGACGATAGGGGCACCGTTCTCCTTGATATAGGTCAGCGCTTGATCGATATC
>JAWOIR010000287.1:0-7430 GCA_046484545.1 Anaerolineales bacterium | reverse complement strand
AAAATGCGGCCTTCTTCACGGCAAATATCAGAGAGCCGTTAAGTTTCGTTTAAGAAAAACAGCCTTGCGGGTTTTCCGCAAGGCTGTTACAAAACTTGATGAGTTTACTGCTACGGCAAATCGCGCCAGGAGCCGAGCACTTTCATGTAGTTGGCGCGCTCGAAGGCGGCCGGTTCGCGCACGGCTTGCTGGCTCATGCTGCCCTGCATTTGCCTGACCGAGAGATACTCGCGTTCCTGCATCCAGGCTTGCATGTCGCCCAGGATTTCAGGCACACGCTTGCAGCCGTTGGCCAGCAGTTCGGAGGCCAGCATGGTCACTTGCGCGCCAGCCATCATGGATTTGATGACATCCTCGGCCGTGTGAACGCCGGTGGTCAGTGCCAGGTCGGCTTTGACTTTGCCGTACAGGATGGAAATCCAGCGCAGGGGCAGGGTCAGTTCGGTCGAGTTGCTCAGGTGCAGGGTGTGGACAATGTCCAACTCGTCCAGGTCGAAATCGGGCTGGTAGAAGCGGTTGAAGAGCACCAGGCCGTCAGCCCCGGCTTCGGCCAGTTTGTGGCAGGCGTTGGGGATGGAGGTGAAGAACGGGCTGAGTTTGACGGCCAGCGGGATACTGATGCTGGCTTTGACATCGGCGACCAGTTCAGCGTAGGCGTCCTCCAGTTCAGCGGCGGTCAGGTTCGGGTCCGATGCGACGTAGTACAGGTTGAGTTCGAGCGCGTCGGCACCGGCTTCCTGGATGTGGCGGGCATACTTTGTCCAGCCGCCTTTGGAGACTCCGTTGAGCGAACCGATGACCGGCACACTGACGGTTTTCTTGATGGCGGTGAGGTGGTCGAGGTATTTGCCCGGGCCGGTGGCGTAAGTTCCCTGGTCGGGCAGGTACGACATGGCCTCGGCGAAGGAATCGGTGCCGCGGGTCAGAAAGTGGTCGAGTTCGAGGCTTTCGTGGATGATTTGCTCCTCGAAGAGCGAGTACATCACGATGGCGCCGACACCGGCTTCATCCAGTTGTTTGGCTGTATCGACTTTTTTGCTGAGCGGCGAAGCGGCGGCAACGACAGGGTTCTTCAGGGCCAGGCCGAGGTAGGTGGTGGTAAGGTCGGTCATGTCGTTTTTCCCTTATTCTTGTGTGGATTCGCTGTCGTTGTCATTGCCATTACCATTGTCAAAGTGCATGGCAGCCATTTGCTGGTAAAACCGCCAGCGGCTCTTGACATCTGCCTGGGCGGATTTGAGCAGCATTTCGGCGCGCTCTTCATCACTCTGGGTCAACATGCGGTAGCGGGTTTCCTTGTAGATGTATTCCTCGAGCGGGATGCTTGGCTCTTTCGAGTCGATTTGGAGCGGGTTCTTGCCTTCTGCGGTCAGGTCGGGGTTGTAGCGGAAGAGATTCCAATGCCCGGATTGGACGGCCAGTTTTTGCTGGTCGAGACCTTTGGTCATATCGATGCCGTGGGCGATGCAGTGGCTGTAGGCGATGACAATCGAGGGGCCGTCAAAGGCTTCGGCTTCGAGGATGGCTTTCAGCGTTTGCTGGTCGTTGGCGCCCATTGCAACACGGGCCACATAAACGTAACCGTATGACATGGCAATCAGGCCGAGGTCTTTCTTGGCGATGCCCTTGCCTGCCATGGCGAACTTGGCGACTGCGCCGGTGGGTGTGGCTTTGGATGCCTGGCCGCCGGTGTTGGAGTAGACTTCGGTATCCAGCACCAGGATGTTGACATTGCGGCCCGAAGCGATGACGTGGTCAAGACCGCCGTAGCCGATGTCGTAGGCCCAGCCGTCGCCGCCCATAATCCAGACTGATTTTTTGACGAGCATATCAGCCAGGGAGATAAGGTCTTTGGCTTTGCTGTCGTTCTTGAGTGTGGAGAGTTTTTCCTTAAGCAGGACCACGCGTTTGCGTTGTTCTTGAATGCCTTGTTCGGTGCTTTGGTCGGCTTTCAGCAGGCCCTCGACCAGGTCGTTGCCCAGTTCGGGGGCGAAGTGCGGCAGCAGTTCGCTGGCGTATTCGTTGTGCTTGTCGATGGTCATGCGCATGCCCAGACCAAATTCGGCGTTGTCTTCAAAGAGCGAGTTCGACCAGGCCGGGCCGCGTCCGTCTTTGTTCTGTGACCAGGGTGTGGTCGGCAGGTTGCCGCCGTAGATGGAGGAGCAGCCGGTGGCATTGGCGATGATGGCGCGGTCGCCGAACAATTGTGAGACCAGTTTGACATAAGGAGTTTCACCACAGCCCGTGCAGGCTCCGGAGAACTCGAACAGTGGCTGGAGCAATTGCGAATTCTTGATGGTGTTGGGGGCGAAGGCGGCGCGGTCGGCTTCGGGGATGTCGAGGAAGAAGTCCCAGTTCTTGGCTTCGCTTTCGCGCAAAGGCGGCTGGGGGGCCATGTTGATGGCTTTGCGGCCAACTTGTGTTTTGTCTTTGGCGGGGCAGGCTTCCACGCACAGGGTACAACCGGTGCAGTCTTCAGGGGCAACCTGGATAGTGTACGCCATGCCGGGGAATTCCTTGAACTTGGAATCCATGCTTTTGAAAGTTTCAGGCGCGTCGGCCAGCAGCGCTTTGTCGTATACCTTGTGGCGGATGACGGCGTGGGGGCAGACGAAGACGCATTTGCCGCACTGGATGCACAAGTCGGGTTCCCAGACCGGGATTTCGAGCGAGATGTTGCGCTTTTCCCACTGGGTTGTGCCGGTCGGGAAGGTTCCGTCTACCGGCATGGCCGAGACGGGCAGGCTGTCGCCTTCGAAGGCGATAATCGGGCTGAGCACGCTCTTGACGAACTCAGGCGCGGCATTCGGCACGGCGGGGCGCATTTTGATGTGCCCGCTGACGCTGGCCGGAACGCTGACTTCGTGCAGGTTGGCCAGGGATTGGTCAACAGCCTCGAAGTTTTGCTTCACAACGGCTTCACCGCGCTTGCCATAAGTCTTCTGGATGGCGTTCTTGATTTCAGCAATCGCCTGTTCGCGCGGAAGCACGCCGGAAATTGCGAAGAAGCAGGTCTGCATAATGGTGTTGATGCGCGTACCCATATCGGTATTGTGGGCCACATCGTAGGCGTTGATGACGTAGAACTTGAGTTTCTTGTCGATAATTGCCTGCTGGGTTTCCACCGGCAGTTCATCCCAAACTTCGTCTTTTCCAAAAGTGCTGTTGAGCAAGAAGGTCGCGCCGGGTTGGGCGTACTTCAAAATGTCGAAACGCTCGAGGAAACTGAACTGGTGGCAGGCCACAAAATTGGCGGTGTTGGGCGCAATCAGGTAGGGGGCTTTGAGCGGTTTGGGGCCAAAGCGCAGGTGCGAGATGGTCAGCGAGCCGGATTTCTTCGAGTCGTAGACGAAGTAGCCCTGGGCGTTGTTGTCGGTCTCTTCACCGATGATTTTGATGGAGTTCTTGTTCGCGCCGACGGTGCCATCCGCGCCCAGGCCGAAGAACAGGCAGCGCACGGTTTCGGGATACTCGACCGAGAAGGATGGGTCAAAATCCAGGCTGGTGTGGCTGACATCATCATTGATGCCGACCGTGAAGTGATTCTTGGGCTTGTCCTTGGCGGCTTCGTCCAGCACGGCCTTGGCCATTGCCGGGGTGAATTCCTTCGACGATAGGCCATAGCGACCACCGACAACCTTGATGCTGCGTTCACTTTCGGCAATTGCGTTGACAATGTCCAAATAGAGGGGTTCACCAGCCGAGCCGGGTTCCTTGGTGCGGTCGAGCACCGACAGGACCTTGACGCTCTTGGGCAGGACATCCACAAAGTGTTTGATGGAGAAGGGCCGGTACAGGCGCACGCGCACCGCGCCGACTTTTTCGCCTTTTTCGACCAGGTGTTTGATTGTTGCCTCGACCGTTTCGCCGCCCGAACCCATCAGCACGACAACGCGTTCGGCTTCGGGATGACCGATGTAATCGAAGAGTTTGTATTGTCGGCCGGTCAGTTTGGCGAACTTGTCCATTTCAGCCTGGACAGCGCCGGGCACGGCTTCATAGAATTTATTGACGCTTTCGCGGCCCTGGAAGTAGACATCCGGGTTCATGGCGGTGCCGCGGATGACCGGCTTGTCGGGGGTCAGGGCGCGGGCGCGGTGTTCGCGCACCAGGTCATCGTCAATCATGACGCGCAGGTCGTCATCTTCGAGGAACTCGATTTTAGCGACTTCGTGCGAGGTGCGGAAGCCATCAAAGAAGTGCAGGAAGGGGATGCGCGTCCGCAGGGTGGCGGCGTGGGCAACCAGGGCCAGGTCTTGGGCTTCCTGGACGCTACCGGAACTGAGCATGGCCCAACCGGTCTGGCGGCAGGCCATCACATCCTGGTGGTCGCCGAAAATCGAGAGCGATTGGGCGGCCACTGCGCGCGCGGCGATGTGGAAGACGGTGCTGGTTAGTTCGCCCGCAATTTTGTACATGTTGGGAATCATCAACAACAGACCCTGCGAGGCGGTAAAGGTGGTACACAAGGCCCCGGTTTGGAGCGCGCCATGTACGGAACCGGCTGCGCCACCTTCGGACTGCAACTCGCTGACGAGCGGTATGGTGCCCCAAATGTTTTTCTTACCTTTGGCCGACCATTCATCGGACAGTTCGCCCATGCCCGAAGAAGGGGTGATGGGGTAAATGGCGATGACTTCGCTGACGCGGTGGGCAATCGAAGCGGCGGCTTCGTTACCTTCAATGGCTATCATCTTTCGTTTTGTCATTTTAAAAACTCCTTGTAAGGAAGAGAATAAGGGCTTGAAAAAATACTTTATCCGTACAAGTTTAGCCTCTTGCGCGCAATCAGGATAGTAATATTTTGCATAAAAAAACCTGCGAGTTGTCATATTTATTCAGACAATTCATCGCAGATTTGCATAAAAAGGGGTGACTCTACTGCAAAAACCAATTAAACACGAAGGACACCGAGGAGGCTCACACCCCAAAATGCGTGGACTTATCACGGGAATTCCCAAAGAACCACCAAGGAACACAAAGGAAATTCTTTACACGTAATGCTGCGCCAACAACAAAGCCGCCAGTGATTTGGCGTCTGGAAGTTGCCCGTTGCGCGCCATTTCGAGGGCTTTGACAAAGGGGATTTTTTCTACACTCAGGTATTCATCTGCATCTGGCGGCAGCGGACTTTCCTGCAAACCGGTTGCGAGGAAAACGTGCATATATTCGGTCGAATAGCCCGGAACAAGGTAAAAACTGCCAATTTCGCGCAATTGGCTGGCGGCCATGCCGATTTCTTCACGGATTTCGCGCCTGGCGCATTTAAGCGGTTCTTCGCCGGGTTCGAGAGTCCCGGCAGGCAGTTCGAGCAGGTCTGTGCCGGTGGCGTGGCGGTACTGGCGCACAAAGTGGACGCTGCCTTCAGCATCAACCGGTACCAGCACCACCGAGCCGGAATGTTCGATGATGTCATATTTGGCTGTGCGCCCGGAGGGGGTCTTAAGGTGGTCGCGGCGGACGCCAAAGGCGCGTCCCTCGAGCAGGATTTCCGATTTCAAGAGTTCAAATTTCATGGTTGCTCCGTAAACGCGAAGAGGAAAGACGATTGCGCCTTTCCTCTTCGGGGTTTGTGTTGTTGGTATCTTTATTTTTATGGGATGTTCAGCGTTTGGCCGGGCGTCAGCATGTAAGGCGGAACCAAGCCATTTTGATTGGCGATATTTTCAGGGGCTACACTGCCATATTTACAGGCAATCGAGTAAATGTTATCGCCGGATACTACTGTGTAGATATCTGGATGTGGCCGCAGGGCGCGGGTGCCGGGGAAGGGAGCGCCGGTTTGTGGAATTTGCAATACCAGACCAGGCTGCAGTGACCTGCTTTGCGCCGCGCTCAGACCGTTCAGGGTCATCAATTCACTTATGGCAACATTGAAGCGGCGGGCGATGCAGTACGGGAATTCTCCCTTTTGCAGGGTGTACGATGCTGGCCGGGCGATTTCGACAAGCGGCTGCGCCTCAATTACCGGAGCAGACTCCTCCGTAGGGGGAACTTCTTCGGCAGGCTGGTCCCCATCAGCGGTCGGCTCAGCCTCGCTTGTTGGGTCTTGGTCAAAGATTAGTCCGCCCGTCTCATCAGGATTGGGGGTGATTAAAAATTCAACACCTTCCATTCCTGAGGCATCAGGTGTAGCAAGTGGTTCTTGCGGCGCCGGTGAGGCAGACCTCTCACAGGCGGCCAAACTAAGGGCCAGGACGATAATTATCGCCAGGCTGATGTATTTGTTGCGTGATTTCATTTTCTCCTCCATGCATAAAGGACGGGTGATTTTTGGGGAGCATGTGGGTTGAAATGATACTAGCACATCCTAACTAAAGCGTCAAGCAGTTCTTTGGTCGTTTCATATCCACTAATTCTGCCTGTGATTGGCCTGATTTTGCTGCACATGTCACCTGCCGAGGAGAGCCGGAAATTTGATGTTCATGCCTGCGAAACAGGCATGAACATCAAATTTCCGGGTTTTTCTTGTGGGCCGCGAAGCGGCCATACACCGATAAGACAGTCAGGGGCTGACACTCCAAAATGCGGGGGACTTATCACGGGAATTCCCAAAAGAGCCCGCAAATTACTTGTCTGAAATTTCACAATCCGTGCTAAAATAATTCAAACTTTCGGGAGCAGCACTATGAAATCTCATTGGATTTACCATAACAGCGTCAGAATTTTTATGGCGGATTTTTCCCATTACGGCTCCAATGGGGCGGGGGTTAAGGCTGAAACCCAATATATTATCGAACTACTCAAAGCCGAGAAGGATAATTCAGTTTTATCGTTAACCAACGTCGAAGGGACATTTGCCAACGAAGACATCATGCGCGCTCTGGCCGAATTGCTGCCCATTTCGAATAAAAAGGTCAAACGCCGCGCTGTCGTTGGCGTCACGGGATTTCGCCGCCATTTCCTGGATGCGTTTGCCGCTGTCGTGGGGAATGTCAAGTTTTCGGCGTTTGATACCGTCGAAGAAGCCCTGACCTGGCTTTCGCGACCATAGCAAAGACAATCCATTTATCCCACGCGCTCGAAGGTTAACTTTCGGGCGTTGTTTTTTGTTCCTGTGCCGCTTCCTCGCCCAGTCCCAGGTCGACCTGGTCTTCCATGCGGATTTGTCCGCGCAGGAAAGCCCCATCTTCGGTCACAAAAGACGTGGTGATGACATCGCCCCAAACCCGGCCCGTTGCACGGATTTCGAGTTTCTGGGTGGTGATGTTGCCTTTCACGGCCCCGGCGACAATGACGTTCATCGCGCGGATGTTTTCGCATGTCACCCGTCCGCTTTCGCCGACGACCAGCATTCCGCGCAGGCCGATTTGGCCTTCAAACGTGCCTTCAATGCGCACGCCGCCTGAGCCGCTGATTTTTCCTTCCCAAATCAGGCCGGGGCCAAGTACCGAGGTAATGCGTTCTACTGCCTGCACAGCGGCTGTGCC
>JAWOIR010000240.1:0-13562 GCA_046484545.1 Anaerolineales bacterium | reverse complement strand
CGTTGGTAAGCTGCGGCCAACTCATCTTCCAATTCTTTTAGTCTGTTCATCGCCTGGCTTATCTGTGGAGCTTCTCGCTGGTAAAAGCTCGAATCTGCCATGCTGGCTGAGAGTTGGTGCTGCTCGGCCTCCAAGGCTTCGATGCGACCGGGTAGTTCGGCCAGTTCGCGTTTTTCGGCTTCGATGGCGCGTTGTTCTTTATTACTGGGTTTCCGGTTGGAGGATGATTTCTCAGGCTGGATATTCCCGCCAGCCCTGATTGTTTTCTCCTCAGCAGCCTTGGACTGCGCCGCTTTTTCCTGACGCCAGTCATCGTACCCGCCGATATATTCTTTGACCCGCCCGCTTTCATCCAGGGCCAGAGTGCTGGTGACCAGGTTGTTGAGAAAAGCCCGGTCATGGCTGACCAGCAACAGCGTGCCGGCGTAGTCCATCAGCAGTTCTTCCAGAACTTCGAGGGTTTCAATATCCAGGTCATTGGTGGGTTCATCCAGCACAAGCAGGTTGGCAGGCTGGGCCAGCAGGCGCGCCAACAGCAACCGGTTGCGCTCGCCGCCTGACAGGGCGCTGATGGGGGCCTTGACACGGTCGCGCGTGAACAGGAAATCTTCAAGATAGCCGACCAGGTTGCGTTGTTTGCCGTTGATGGTGATGGTATCGCGTCCCTGGCCGACATTATCGAGCACAGATTTGCTCTCGTCCAGTTGGGCGCGCAATTGGTCAAAATAGGCCACTTCAAGATTAGTCCCCAGGTAAACACTGCCCTGTTGCGGAGTCAGCTCTCCCATCAGGAGACGCAGCAGGGTGGTTTTTCCCGACCCGTTCGGGCCGATGATGCCGATTTTATCTCCGCGTTGAATGGTGGTCGAAAAATCTTGCACAATGATTTCGGTTCCGAAGGAATAACTAATCTTTTCAACATCAATGACCAGCCTGCCGGAGCGCTTTTCGGCCTGAATCTGCATACGGACTTTTCCGGCCTGTTCGCGGCGTTCACGACGCATTTCGCGCAGGCGTTTGAGCGCGCGCACCCGACCCTCGTTACGTGTGCGGCGCGCCTCAATTCCCTTGCGTATCCACTGCTCTTCCTGAGCTAGTTTTTTGTCGAAATTGACATTCTGCTCCTGTTCTGCGGAAAGCAGGGCCTCCTTGCGCTGCAGAAAAGTGACGTAGTCGCAATTCCAATCGAACAGGCGGCCGCGGTCCAACTCGACAATCCGGGTTGCCAGACGCTGCAGGAAGACCCGGTCATGGGTGACAAAAAACAAGGTACCGCCCCAGCGTTTCAGAAAATCCTCCAACCAGTCAATCGCGTCAATATCCAGGTGGTTGGTTGGCTCGTCGAGCAGCAGCAGGTCGGGGCTACGCACCAGTGCGCGCGCCAGGAGCACCCTGCGCTTCATGCCCGCGGATAGAACTTCGAAGTCGGCGGAAGGCTCGAGCTGCATGCGCGAGAGAATTTGCTCGACCTGGAGCTGTGCCTGCCAGGGATGCTCGAACTGAACAGCAGCGCTGTCCAATCCACCGGCAACGAGCCTGTCCACCCGCCCGGAAAGTGCTTGCGGAACCTCCTGCGATAAATACGCCGCCCGCAGGTTTTGCTGGCGGGAGACAACGCCGCTGTCCGGGGATATGTCCCCGTTGAGCAACTTAAGCAGGGTCGATTTACCCGCGCCGTTACGACCCAGCAGGCCCACCGATTCACCGCGTTCAACCTGCAGGTTTATATTTTCAAGGAGCAGGGGGCCGCCGAAACCCAGGCTGACCTCCTGCAAACTTATGACTGCCATATCCTATTGTTCCTTTGCGCGCGGAATCCGGTTAAGCGCCGGCCTTCTTTTCGATATGTCCGCCAGCTTCGGCAGCTTCCAGTACCGCCTGTATCGTTTCCATCAGTATTTTGGCAGAGTCTGCGCTCAGTTCCACAGCCACCCGCGCACCGGGCCCCTGCGACTCGTTGACAAAATCCAGGTTAAGCGCATGTTCAAAAGGCGCTTCGAAGGGATGGTCGTAGGATACATTCACCTCGCGCAGGGTAAACCATCCGTCGGGGCTTTTGCCGCTGCCCTCAATCTTTACCTGTCTGGCAATCATTGTACACATGTTTATCATCCATCCTTCCTACGCTACGAGATGTTTCTCAAGGAAAGCAAACACTTTGGCCCAGCCATCCACGGCCTGCGCCTGGCGGTACATGGGCCGGTGATGATAGAAAAACCCGTGTCCCGCACCCGGATAAATATGGAATTGGTAGTCTTTTCCATATTTTTTCAGTTCCTGTTCGTGGCGGGCCACCTGTTCAAGTGTAGGGCTTGTATCTTCTTCGCCAAATAAACCCAACAGCGGGCAGGCCAGCTCTTTGGTGTAATCGAGGGGCGCTACAGGCTGGTTGGGCGAAAGGTCGTTTTCGCCCATAACCACCCGGCCTCCCCAGCAATCCACCAGGGCATCGAAGAGCAGCAGGCGGCAGGCAGCCAAATAGGCGTGCCGGCCTCCGGAGCAGGTGCCAAAGATGCCAACCTTGGCGTTGCTATTATCCAGTGAGCGCAAAAAGCCTGCCGAACCTTCCAGGTCGCCGACAGCCTGGTCGTCAGGAATGCCGCCAGCAGCCCTTACCTTAGCGGCCACATCTTCGGGCGTACCATGCCCGGAACGAAAGTAAAGGTTGGGGCAGATGGCTGTATAGCCCTGACGGGCAAAACGAAGGGTGATTTCCTTGTACCAGTCATCCCATCCGGGCATGTGATGAACCAGCACCATGCCCGGATGAGGTCCCGCGCCGAGCGGTTTGGCGAAATAAGCATTGATTTCATCACCTTGAAAACCTTTCAGGGTGATTGTTTCAGCCAGAATTCCTTCGTACATATCTGTCCGGTACATATCTTCCTCCTTTGAAATTTAATCGTGGCTCTTGCTCGACGGTGAAAAGTTGGGATGGAATCAAACTAAAAAGCACGCGAATACTGCGCCGGAACAGGCAGGGGTTGCTTGAGGGTTTGGGCGGCGTGCAAGGCCCAATAGGGGTCGCGCAACATTTCGCGCCCCAACAGGACAATATCGGCCCGCTCGTTGCGGATAATTTCATCGGCCTGGGCCGGGGACGTGATTAAGCCGACGGCTGCGGTCAGGATGTCCGCGCCCTTGCGCACGGCTTCGGATATGGGAACTTGATAGCCTGCGCCAAGAGGAATGCTGGCCTGAGCAGCGCTGCCACCCGAGGAGCAGTCGAGCAGGTCGACCGCTTCCGCCTTCAATCGCCGGGCAAGTTCGACCGATTCGGCGACTGTCCAGCCGCCCTCGACCCAGTCAGTGCCAGAGATGCGCACGGTCAGGGGCAGGTCTTCGGGCCAAACCGGCCGAATCGCGCGCACGGTTTCCAAAAGAAAGCGGATGCGGTTCTCGAAACTGCCGCCATACTGGTCTGTGCGCTGGTTGGAAACTGGCGAATAGAAACTATGAATGAGGTAGCCGTGGGCCGCATGAATTTCAAGCCATTCAAAGCCGGCGGCCTGTGCGCGCACCGCCGCAGACCGAAACGACGCTTGGACATCCTTAATTTCATCGAGGCTTAATTCGTGCGGCAGGCCGTAGCCATCGCTGAAAGCGATTGGGCTTGGGCCAATTACCTGCCAGCCGGGCGGGTCATCCTGGAGGATGGAACTGTCACTTTCCCAGGAACGCTGCATCCCGGCTTTCCTGCCGGCATGAGCAATTTGAATTCCGGCAACCGCCCCATTTTCCTTGACGACATGGGTTGCGCGCGCCAACGGTTCAATGTGGTCGTCAGACCAAATGCCCAGGTCGTGAGGCGTGATACGGCCGCGCGGCTCAACAGCGGTCGCTTCGGCAATGACCAGGCCGGCGCCGCCCACCGCGCGGGCGCCCAGGTGGGTCAGCAGCCAGTCGTTTGCAAAACCTTTGCTATATGAATACATGCACATGGGTGAAACACCAATTCGGTTGCGCAGTGTGATGCTTTTAATCGTCAGTGGTTCAAAAAGATGGGGCATATTGTCCTTTCATCATTGTACGTAGGTGAGTGTTTTGATTTTTGCCCGGGAATGCAATGAACTGTAGTTTACAGAAAAGAGCAGTTTTCGTCAAAGAAGTTTGGCCCGCGTTATCCGCGCCTATTCAAGCCCTACAACCTTCTCGGCCTTAAAAAAAGATTCTCCGCGTTCGGCATCCATCTCCATGAGAATGATTGTACTTGTATCCTGGGGAAAGGTGAACCAATTCGGCAAAATCCAATCTCTTGACGCACTCCGCTCGTTGATGTAAACTCAACCCGTTCGACCATCCCAGACAAAAGGAGGCGCATTCCATGATTTACCAGATTACACACAAACACTCGAAACATGTCTGTCCTTGTCGGAGTGCGCCTGCCATCAACCGCTAAGCGGTTTTTCGGTGATTTTTAACGGCCACGTTGCGCTCCGCAGCGTGGTTTTTTTATTCTCATTATCAGTACTTCACGAAGGTTAAAAGAATTTCCGATTTTTGGTGTGTGTGGCGGGCCGCAAATGCGCGCCCGCCACACACACCAAAAATCGGGTTTCTCTGAGATGTTTCGTGAACTAATGATTATCTGTGGAAAATTATGAAACTGCCCCTGAAAGCCTACTGGGATTTACTCTCCCAACACATCCGCCCGCAGCGAGGCCGCTTCACCCTGCTGTTGTCCCTGTTGCTTGCCAGCATCAGCCTGCGCGTGATTAACCCGCAGATTATGCGCGCCTTCATCGACTCGGCCCTTTCCGGCCAGGCCTTGAACGCCCTGACCCTGACCGCGCTGGTCTTTATCGGTATTGCTATTTTGCAGCAGGTGGTTTCGGTCAGTGTGACCTACCTGGGCGAAAACGTGGCCTGGACTGCCACCAACGCCCTGCGCGCAGAACTGGCCGAGCATGCCCTGAACCTGGATATGCGTTTTCACAATAATCGCACCCCCGGCGAATTAATCGAGCGCATCGATGGCGATGTCACCGAAATGGCAACCTTCTTTTCGCAGTTCCTGCTGACCCTGATTGGCAATGGCCTGCTGCTGGTCGGGATTCTGGTCGCGCTCTTCCTGGAAGATTGGCGGGTGGGGATGGGTTTCACGGCCTTCACCGTTGTTGCCATCCTGGTGCTGAATCGCGTCAAAGACATTGCCATTCCGCACCAGAAAGCGCGCCGCGAAGCCGACGCCCGCATATTCGGCTTCATCGAAGAGCAGTTGGCCGGCACCGAGGATATCCGCTCCAGCGGGGCAGTCGATTATTCCATCCGCGAATTGTTCCGCTTGCAGGCTGAAAAACTCATCCACGACCGGAAAGCCCATTTCAAACGCTGGATTATCGAAAACTCGATGGGCATTGCGCTGACCATTGGCACGTTGCTCGCTATCGGCAGCGGGTATTGGCTGTTCGTGGCCGGGCTGGTCACGGTCGGGACGGTGTACCTGTTCATCCATTACATCAACCTGCTCGAAGAACCACTGTGGGCCATGACCCATGAAATCGAAAGTTTCCAGACCATCGGCGCCTGCGTCGAACGGCTGACCGAATTTCGCGCCATCGAAAATTCGATGCAGGAAGGCTCGATTGGCAGCCTTCCGCCCGGTGCGCCGGGGTTGGCCTTCGAGCGGGTTTCCTTTGCCTACAACGGCGGCGAGGCGGTCTTGAGCGGCCTATCCTTCCAACTCAAACCGGGCGCGGTGCTGGGGCTTCTAGGCCGCACCGGCAGCGGCAAAAGCACCCTGGCGCGCCTGGTCTTCCGGCTTTATGACCCGCTTTCGGGCGCAATCCGCCTGCAAAACATCGACCTGCGTGACTTGCAGGCAACCGCCCTGCGCCAGAATGTTGCGATTGTCACCCAGGATGTGCAATTGTTCCGCGCCAGCGTGCGCGACAACCTGACCTTTTTCGACCGCTCCATCCCTGATGAACACATCCTTGAGACCTTGCGCGAACTCGAACTGGACGATTGGCTGGCTTCTCTCTCGAACGGGCTGGATACGGAACTGGACACCGGCGGACGCAGTCTTTCAGCAGGCGAGGGCCAGTTGCTGGCTTTTGCGCGCGTCTTCCTGCGCAACCCCGGACTGGTCATCCTGGACGAGGCCTCCTCGCGCCTCGACCCGGCCACCGAGCAACGCCTCGAGCGCGCCATCGACAAATTACTGCATGGCCGCACGGCCATCATCATCGCCCACCGCCTGGGGACCGTCCATCGCGCCGATGACATTATGATTTTGGAAGGCGGCCGGATACAAGAGTATGGCAACCGCCAACAACTGGCCGCCAATCCACAATCGCGTTTTTACCAGCTCCTGCAAACCGGGCTGGAGGAAGTGCTGGCATAATCATGACAACCATTCCTGCTTCCGAAAAAATTCCCGCCCTGCCCGCCTGGCGCGTCATCTGGGATATGCTGCGTTTTCGTCCCTGGCTGTGGTTTATCGACCTGCTCTCAGTCGCGCTTATCCGTTTTTGCTGGCAGCTTGCCCCGGCCTTGATTATCAAAGCCTTCTTCGACATGCTGACCGGCGCAGCCCAACTGACCTTCGGCGTATGGGCCATCTTCGCCTTTCTGCTGGCAACCTGGCTGGGACGTGTACTTGCCAGTTATGGCTTTTACTACGCGGACGTGCCCATCTTTGCCGAGATGAACTTCTTGCTGCGCAAGAACCTGCTGAGCCACATCCTGCGCTTGCCTGGCGCTTCGCCTCTGCCCGATTCTGCCGGTGAGGCGGTCAGCCGCTTCCGCAACGATGTCAACGAGATTCCGCTCTTTGTCATCTGGATTAATGACATCATCGTCGGGCTGGGCATTATCGTGGCCGCGATTGCCCTGATGGTCAATATCAGCGTGCCCATCACGCTGATGGCGCTGGTTCCGTTGCTGATTGTTGGCATTATCGCCAATATCGCCATGAAGCGCATCGAGCAGTACCGCCGCGCCAGCCGCCAGGCAACCGGCAAAGTGACCGGCTTCATCGGCGAGTTTTTTGGCGCAGTCCAGGCGGTTAAAGTTGCCGCGGCCGAGAAGCAGGTCATCGAACATTTTCACACGCTCAACGACGTGCGCCGCCGCCTGACCCTGAAAGAACGCCTTTTCAACGAAGTGCTCGATTCGCTCTATCGCAACACGTCCACCCTGAGCACCGGCGTCATCCTGATACTGGCCGGGCAGTCGATGCGCGCCGGCACCTTCACGCTGGGCGATTTTTCGCTGTTCGTCTACCTGCTGCAGAGCATGGGCGACCTGACCACCTTTGCCGGGATGGTTTCGGCGCGCTACAAGCAGCTGGATGTCTCCGTCCAGCGCATGTACCGCCTGATGAGGGGAGCGCCGCTCGAAGCGCTGGTGGAACACAGCCCAGTCGACCTGAACGGGCCGCTGCCCGAAGTGGATTATCCCGCCCGCAGCGAAGCCGACCGACTCGAAACGCTGGAGACCGTTGATTTGGCCTTCCACTACCCCAACAGCGAAAACGGCATCGCTGATGTGAACCTGCGCCTGAAACGCGGCTCGCTGACGGTTGTCACCGGGCGGGTCGGATCGGGAAAAACTACCCTGCTGCGCACCCTGTTGGGATTGCTCCCGCTGGAGCGTGGAGAAATTCGCTGGAACGGCAACCCGGTTCCGGCTCCGGGCGATTTCTTCGTCCCCCCGCGCTGCGCGTACACGTCCCAGATTCCGCGCTTGTTCAGTACCAGCCTGCGGGCCAACATCCTGCTTGGGCTGGAGAAAAGCGACGACGAAGTGCTAAACGCTACCTACCTGGCTGTGATGGAAAACGACCTGAAAGAACTGGATAATCACCTGGATACCCTGGTCGGGACGCGCGGTGTCAAGCTCTCTGGTGGGCAAGGACAGCGGGCCGCCGCGGCGCGCATGTTCGCGCGCCAGCCCGAACTGCTGGTGTTCGACGACCTTTCAAGCGCGCTGGATATTGAAACCGAAGGCAAACTCTGGGAACGGCTTTTCAACGGCGAAGGCCGCACCTGCCTGGTTGTATCCCACCGCCGCCCCGTCCTACGCCGCGCCGACCACATCCTGGTGATGAAAAATGGCCGCATCGAAGCCGAAGGGACGCTGGATGAACTGCTCGAAAGCAGCCCGGAAATGCGTGAAATCTGGATGCAGCATGAAAATGGGCGGGGATGAACTGAGCCCAACACAACCCTTGCACACAAAGAGCCTGCGGGTATTCCACAGGCTCTTTTCATCATGGTTCTTTAGGAATTCCCGTGATAAGCCCCCGCATTTTGGGGTGTGAGCGTGCGTACGCACGCTCACACCCCAAAATGCGGCCTTCTTCACGACAAATATCAGAGAGCCTTCATCATCTTTACGCTCAAGGCCACCTTCCCATGCTAGAATCCGCAGATAATACAGAAGCTGAAAGTTCCAGTCGCAAGCTGTCGCGCAACAAGTAAGCCGCCTCGTTTTCCAGAAAAGCGCAAATCAGCGGCACGATTTTCGGTCAACTTTCCACGCACCCGCAAACGCGCCAGCGACAGGGGCGGGTCTTCGCACGTGACAAGCACCCTGGTCAAGTGACCAGGGTGAAATCTAACTAAATGGCGGGAGACAAGTTGAGCAACAAAGAGTAATCTGAATTCATGAAAAAAATATTTCCTATTCTCATCTTGATTGGCCTGTGTATGACCTTATCCCAACCAGTTGCTGCTGCGCCCGCTATTAGCCTTGACGCAGATGACCTGGCGGTCTTTTTGGACGAATTTTTCACAAGCAATCTGGAAACCTACAAAATTCCGGGGGCCGTTGTTGCGGTAGTAGGGGAGGGTCGTGTGCTGTTTGCACAAGGGTACGGCTATGCCGACCTGAACTCTCAACAGCCTGTCGATACAGCAAATACTGTTTTTGATGTTGGTTCGGTTTCCAAACTGTTCACCTATACAGCCGTCATGCAGTTGGTCGAGCAAGGACGGCTTGATTTGCACGGCGACGTCAATCAATACCTGACCCATTTTCAGGTGCCGTCAACTTTTCCACAGCCAATCACTGTCGCCCACCTGCTCACCCACACTGCCGGATTTGACGAATGGGACATCGGCGCAGCCGCGTATTCAGCAGAGCAGGTCATCCCGCTTTGCGACTATCTGGCCAAGCGTTTGCCTCCCCGCGTACGTCTTCCTGGTGAGCAATTTTTTTACTCGAATCATGGCACAGCCCTGGCTGGCTGCCTGGTCGAGGAGATTTCTGGTCAACGTTTCACCGAGTATGTGCGTGAACACATTCTGATTCCACTGGGAATGAACCACAGTAGTTTCGGCTGGCCGCCAGACCTGATGGCAAACATGGCAACCGGATACGAGTTACGGGGCGATTCTCTTTACCCATTTCCTTTTTACCATCGTCACTATGCCCCGGCAGGAGAGCTAAAAACCACAGCCATCGACATCACTTATTTTATGCTGGCTCATTTGCAAAATGGAAGTTATGGCGACACCCAGATATTACAGCCAGAAACCATTGCGCTCATGCACCAACAGCAGTACAGGCATGATGACCGTCTGCCCGGATTCACGTATGGGTTCTTTGAAGACAGGATAAACGGTCATCGCCTTCTCATGCACGGCGGCGACACCAACCCAACTTTCTCCAGCCTGTTGCTCTTGCTGCCAGATGAGAAAGTCGGCCTTTTTGTCGCCCACAATCGCGCTGAATGGAATTTGCGCCCGACCCTGGTAGCTGCTTTTATGGAGCGGTACTTCCCTGAAGTAAACAGTCCCGCTCCATTGCAGACATCCACAAATCCGCGGCCACACCGCTATACCGGTTATTATCTACCGAGCCTGGCACAACGCAGCAGCAATATCGAGAAAGTGATGGGGCTGCTAGCACAATTCCGCTTGACAGCCAATCCAGATGGCTCGTTGACACTACATCCGGGTGGTGGTTTCGCGCCAACAAGTCACTGGCTGGAAGTCGAGCCGGGGCATTTTCAACAACTCGATGGTAACGGGGTCATGGTCTTTCATTCCGATGAAAACCACGATATCCAGCGAATGTTTTACAGTCATGCCCACGCTGTTGCTTTCACCAGGCTGTCGTGGTATCAAACGACACCATTTCATTTAGGACTACTATTCACCACGGTCTTGATTTTCCTGTCCACATCAATCGTTGGAGTATCGAAGTTTTCAAGAAAGGGACAAATCGCCAGAGAAACTTTGACAATGTACCGCCTGGCCGCCCTGATTGGTCTACTAAACTTGCTTTTCATTGTCGGCCTTGCCTGGCTACTCCTGACCCAATCCTTCGCCCTGATTTTTGGGCCAACCTTCATCCACTACCTGATACTGGCGTTGCCGCTGCCAACCATTCCGCTGACCCTGGCGCTGCTCCTTTTTATCGTTCGGGCGTGGCATAATCTACTCCGGCAAAAAATGACGCTGGCATACAACAGCCTGGTTTTCGGAGCCGCGATTGCCTTCCTGTGGTTTTTATATTACTGGAATCTGCTGGGCTTTCAATTTTGATAGATGACATTCGTTCACAGCACAACGATATTCGGCACTACGATTTTGGAATCAGATGTGATATTTTTATTCAGGAGATACCAGCATGGACAACGAAAACCCACTTCCCGACGTTCATTTCAAACGCATCAATGCCCAGACAGTGGTCGAAATTTGTAAACTAAGCGAAACCCTTTCCCCGCAGCAACGGCTGATGGTCACCGATAACGCCATCTCAATTGCCCAGGCGCATTTCTCGGAAAACGCCTGGATGCGCGCCATCTATGCCGACGATACACCGGTTGGCTTCATCATGCTGCACATCGGCTCCGATTATGACGATGGCATTGACTGCTCTGGTGTTTTCCTGTGGCGATTGATGATAGCCGCGCCTTTCCAGGGCGAGGGTTATGGACGCCAGGCCATCGAACGCCTGCTCGACCATCTGCGCGCTCAGGGTGTCACCGAGCTGTACACCAGTGTTCACCTGGGTGAGCAAAGCCCCGAAGCGTTCTATACGCGGCTTGGCTTTGAGCCTACAGGTGAGTATTATGGGGATGAGCCAGAACTGAAGCTCAAATTCACATGAAACCAAATTAACACAATGGAAGAAAACCTGCCGAAATTGCTGAAACAATCTTCACCCGGATTTTTGCGATTCGGAGGGGCGCGCATGGTTTTGCTCGATATTGAAGCCGGGTTTTGGGGATTACGACGTCACCTGGAGGCGTTGCTGGGCGTTTCATTGACCAATTCGGTTTTGCAGCAGGTGGGCGCCAATGGCGGCGCGTCCTTTGCGTCTGCATTTATTGCGCCCGGTAAGGATACAGCCCAACAGGATATCGCGTTTACAGAATGTGTCAGGGCTTACCAGGAGGCAGGATTCGGACAGTTTGAAATTGTCCAACAGACATGGCCGATTGGAAGGCTGGCGGTGCAGGGCAGGGATACCTTCGAGGCCTGGATGATGAAAGAAAACGGGATACAGGCCAAAAGTCCGGCCTGCGCCTATACTGCCGGGGTGCTGGTCGGTTTTGTCAACATAGTCAGCAATCGGCAGGATGTGGTCTGTATCGAACATTGTTGTCAGGCAAAAGGCGATGAGTATTGCGAGTTTGAATTATTACCTGCATCTAAAGCCAGCCAGCAGCCTGTGGTTGCTTTCAGGCCAGACGCCAACCCTGAAGACCAGCCCAGTTTGCAGGAAATCAACGTCATGCTGGAGGAGCGAATCCGCGAGCGCACCGAGGAAGCCGAGCGCCGCCAGCAAGCCGCCGAGAGTCTGCGTGACATTATTGGGATGATAAATTCAAACATGCCCCTGGATGCGTTTTTGCAGCGGGCGGTGGAACTGGCGGCTCAACAGTTGGGGGCAGGAGCATGTGTGCTGCATCATTTTGATTTGCAAAATGAATTTGTAACTCATGTAGCAAGTTATGGAATGGAAGACATATTTGAAAAGCGCGGCAGCCGTCCTTTCTCGGCTTTGCGACCTTCTGGTGGGGAAGCCTACTTACAAGCCTTGCTCAATCGCCAGCCCACTTACAGGAATTACCCGCCGATGCCAGAGCGGCTGAACGAGATCCAACGTGATGTAAGTATCCCCGAACCTTTGAAGAAAGAAAGAATCGCCCTGAGGAAAAAATTCGCCGGTTCATTCTCAGTGCCGCTCTACATCCAGGATAAGCTCTACGGCGGCATGGTTTTCTACTACACAGAAAACCAGGACTTTAAGGAAGAACAAATTCAACTTGGCCTGACTTTTGCCGAGCAAATGGCAGTAGCAATCGAGAACGCCCGCTTATTCCAGGAAGCCGAGCGACGCCGCAATGTGGCTGAGAGTTTGCGGGAAACGCTCTCGATATTGAACACCGAACGTCCGCTCGAGGAAATTCTGAACCAAATCGTGTCACAGGCCCAGGTTTTGTTGCAGGCCAAAGCGGTAGCCATTCACCAATTGGATGTAAAGGATGGGTTACTCAAACCGCAGGCCGCGATTGGACTTTCACCGGAATATGTTGCCAATATTCGCTTGCCGGTTGGTCAGGGCGCGCTGGGGCAGGCAGTTGTGACCCAGAAGCCGGTCGCGGTCAACGATACCAGCCAGGTTTTCGCCGGTCAGCAAGCCCGCGCGGCAGATGGGCAGGCAATTCCCTTGAATTCCGATTTGCTCTCAAAACTGAAAAAGTTCTCCGACCGCTATGGAGCTATCCTGGCTGTGCCGATGACAGTCAATGCCCAGATTTATGGCGGACTGGCTTTATATTACGCAACCTCGCGCACCATCCAACCTGAAGAAATACAACTGGCCGTTACGTTTGCAAACCAGGCTTCGCTGGCAATTGAAAACGCCATGCTGCGCACCCAGGCTGCCGAAGTGGCCGTGCTTTCAGAGCGCAATCGCCTGGCGCGTGACCTGCACGACGCCGTTTCACAAACTCTTTTTTCCGCCAGCCTGATTGCGGACGTGCTGCCCAAACTCTGGGAACGCAACCCACAAGTCGCGCAGCAAAAACTGAACGAATTAGGCCAATTAACCCGCGGCGCACTCTCCGAAATGCGTACCCTGCTGTTGGAACTGCGTCCGGCTTCGCTGGGCGACATTGACTTGAGCGACCTGTTGCGTCATCTCGTCAACGCCTTTATCGGGCGGATGCGCACCCCGGCAGTGCTGGAAATTTCCGGCCAATTGGACCCGCCAGCCGAAGTCAAATCTGTTTTTTATCGCGTGGCACAGGAAGCCCTCAACAACATCGGTAAACATGCCCAGGCCACACAGGTGCAACTCCACCTGGAGCGCGCGGAAGGCCAGGCCAGGCTGGAAGTGCGCGATAACGGACGCGGCTTTCACCCGGACAGCGCCCGCCCCGGTAGTCTCGGTCTGGGCATCATGCGCGAGCGCGCCGAATCGATTGGGGCTCAGTTGACCATCGAAAGCCGTTCCGGTGCCGGGGCGAAGCTGATTCTGACCTGGAAACAGGAAGAAAAGTAAGGAGTTCTGATGAGCGAAAAAATTCGTGTGATGCTGGTGGATGACCATGCCGTGGTGCGCAGCGGACTGGCGACCTTTTTGATGACCTGTGACGA
>JAWOIR010000188.1:0-3658 GCA_046484545.1 Anaerolineales bacterium | reverse complement strand
CTGCGCGATGTCGGTGAAGATTTCCGCAACGCGCGTATCTACCTGCCGAAAGACGAACTGAAAGCCTTTGGCATCAGCGAAGCCGACATTGCACACGGCACCGTCAACGACGCCTGGCGTAACTTCATGCGCTTCCAGATTGACCGCACGCGCAAACTGTACGCCGAAGCCGAAAAAGGGATAGCCCTGCTCGAACGCGATGGCCAATTGGCAATTGGGGCTTCCTCTAATTTTTACAAAGGCATCCTGGATGTCATTGAAGCCAATGACTACGATGTCTTCTCTAAACGTGCCAGTCTCACCGCCTGGGGCAAGATTAGCCGCATCCCCGCGTTGTGGTTCAAGCTTGCCGCGCTGCCTCAATAAAACGAGCATGCGTACATGGTGATTCTCCTTTGGGTGAAGGGTGTATTCCCTTCAGCAAGCCCCCCGTCGGGCAACGGGGGGCTTGTCTTTTTAATATTGGTTCTCTGGTATTTGCCGTGAAGAACCCCTGACTGTCTTATCGGTGTATGGCCGCTTCGCGGCCCACAAGAAAAACCCGGAAATTTGATGTTCATGCCTGCGAAGCAGGCATGAACATCAAATTTCCGGCTCTCCTCGGCAGGTGACATGTGTCGCACCACACCAGTTAGACAGTCAGGGGGCTTACCACGGGAATTCCCAAAGAGTCTTAATAATTTCGCTTGGTATTTCTGTAACGCGCTAAATCAGGCGTGCTATTCTCATATTCTTCCTGCATTAGCGGCGAAGAGATGATGAAATCGGCTGTGGCGCGATTTGATGCCGTCGGGATGTTGTACAGAACAGCCAGGCGCAGCAGGGCCTTGATGTCGGGGTCGTGTGGCTGGGGTTCGAGCGGGTCCCAGAAGAAAATCAACAGGTCGATGTCACCTTGGGCAATGCCGGCCCCGACTTGCTGGTCGCCGCCGAGCGGGCCGCTCTTGTATTTTTTCACTGGCATATCGAGTTCATTTTCGAGCAGCGCGCCGGTTGTGCCGGTTCCGAGCAGGGTATGACGGCTGAGCGTGCCGCGATTGTAACGCGCCCAATCAAGCAGGTCGGCTTTTTTGTTGTCGTGGGCAACCAGTGCAATTCGTTTGCGCGGTTGGATGATGTGATTCGCCATTTTTTCTCCTGATGAAAAACCGCCATCCCTGGCAACTTGTTCAGGGGATGGCGGCTGTTTTTGCGTTTGCCTATGGCTGGGGTGTGTTGCCGGGCGCAACTCCCTGCCAGGAGAACACACGCCGGTCGGATTGCGCGCCCGCCGGTGTCCAGATGGGTTGGCCCGTATCGTCGGTTCCGCTCTGGCGCACGGCTGTCACCCACCAGCGGAAGACATGCGGCAGGCTTTCACGAGGCCTGAACGATGAAGGCACGATAAATTTGGTATCGTTGGTGTACTCCACGATGCGGCGCGAGCCGTCGGTCACATCTTCGACGATGACCTGGTAGGTCTCGTTGTCGCGCAGGATGCCAATCGAAGCCCATTGCAGGGTAATCGCGTCATTGGCCAGGGTGAAGGATGCGCCGTCCGCAGGCAGGAGCAGGTTGGGGGCCGGGTAAGGCGGCGGAATGGTCGGAGTGGGGGTCGGGCCGGGGGTGGCGGCGCGTTCACACAGCGGGATGACGATGTTCATCCCCAGGAAAACGGTGTCGGTAGTCAGGCCGTTGTAGGCCTTGATGGCATCTTGCGGCACGGCATAGTTGGTGGCAATCGAGGAGAGCGTGTCGTTGGCCTGGACGGTGTAAATGACCCTTTCGCAGGCTTGCAGGGTGGCCTGGCCTGGCTCAAGCGTGGAAGTGGCTGCAGGCGGCGGCGTGGGCGTCGGGTAGGGGATACGGATAGTCTGTCCAACCGAAAGGATGCAGTTGGCCGACAAGTTATTTTCTCTAATAATGCTCTGGTACGAGACACTAAAGGTGGCGGCCAGCCCCAGGCAGGTATCGCCCTGCCCGATGGTGTACTCAAAGGGCGGCTGGGTGGTGGAGGTCGGCGCCGGGGTTTCAGTAAAGAATAGGGTAGGTGTCGGGCTGATGGTTGGGGTGGATGTGATGGTGGCTGTGACCTCGCCTGCGCTGGCGGCCCCCGTCCCGGTCAGGCGCATGGCGACAAAGACCAGGGTCGCTCCCGCCATAAGGAAAAGGGTCAGCAACCCCAGCGCCATCGGCAGGCTGAGGGTAATTTCAGGCATGCGCGCGGCCTGCACCTGATTGGTCTCTTTGGCGTCCACCGCCGGGGAGAGTTCTGTGCCGCAAACCAGGCAACGCGAGGCATTATCTGCCAGGCGCGTGCCACAGGTTGGGCAAACTTTTGTAGATTCAGAAGATTTTTCAGACATAGCGAACGAGGATTATACCACGCCGGAATTGTTGGCAAGGGCGAATTGCAATGGGTTCTCTGATTTTTGCGGTAAAGAAAGCCGCATTTTGTGGTGTGAGCGTGTTCCTGGCACGCTCACACCACAAAATGCGAGGACTTATCACGGGAATTCCCCTGTCCAAAAAGGCAGGTGGCTGAAAGATGCAAGGTCCGAGCTTAATCTGCGCGGCTGAGCAGTTTATAAACCCGGCGTGCGATTTCAAACCCGTCGATGCTGATAATCAGAAGCAGGGTTCCTTTGATGCCTAATTCAAACATCGAAACCAGGGTTTCGGCGGTTTCAGGGGTGAAGCCGAGACCGGAAGCAACCATATCCTGTGGGTTCAAGCCGACCAGCGACGGCCCTGCCAGCATGAAACCGGCCAGGATGATGGTGGCTGTTTTGACGGTAATTGAAACCCAGCGGGTGACGGCCTGCCACTGTCCGCGGATAAGCAGAAAAAGGTTGAGCAGGATTTCCGCGCCCCAGATGATGTTAATCCACGGTAGGTAGTTGAAGAAGGCTTGTGAAAGCGCCGGCAGGAAAACCCATTCGCCGTCCTTGGCGAAACTGAATCCGAGCAGTTCAGGGAAGAAATTGAACAAGGCCAGCCCGATGACGCTGAAAGTGATGCCGAAGACCATCTCGACCCGGTTGATTTGGTCTTCGTCTTCGATTTTCTCCATTTTGAGCGGGTCCCACTCTTTTTCATCACCCAATTCCTGGCTGATTTCTGGCACGAAATATTGCAGGACGGCAAAAACGACGACGACGTTGCCCAGGGCGGTGATTATGCTGCCGACAAATTCGAAGAAGGTTTGCAGCAACAGGCGCGGGAAATTGGCGTCTGTCTGACCCAGCCCGATGAAGAGTTTAACCAGGGCAATGGCAAGCATGACCGATGTCACGATTTTGACTACCAGCCAGAAGGTGGGGAATAAGCGCGGGCCAATCAGGTAGCGCTCGGGGGTGTAGGAGGCGGCCATTTTTTCGGGGCGGCCAAATTCTTTGAGTACATCGACAATCATGGCGGTATCCGCCTCGCGGCCCAGTTCGCGGCTGCGGTCTTCGAGGCTGTCTTCAATCAGCGAGCGGATTTCACGTTTTACGTCTTCGCGCGATTTTTCGGGCAGGTGCTTGCCGACATGTTGAATATAGCGTTCGATGAGATTCATTTTCTTCTCCTTGATTTATTCAGCCAGCATCCTGTCCATCATAGCGACGATGCCGGCCCATTCTTGTTTGAGTTGTGGCAAAATTTCTTTGCCCGCTTTGCTGGTAATGTAATAACG
>JAWOIR010000086.1:0-3225 GCA_046484545.1 Anaerolineales bacterium | reverse complement strand
AACGAATTTGACCCGACCAGCACGCGCTTCGCCTTTGAGATGGGCGCGGGCAAAACCAGCGGCGGATAAGGCTGGGCCGACGTTGCCAAACTGGGTTACTTCGGCTGGGAGTACAAGGGCAAAGATCACGACCTCGCCAAAGCCTACGAGCAGTTGCTGCGCTACCGCGAATCGCTCCAAAACCCGCCAGTACTGGTCGTCTCGAACATCAACCGCATCGTCATCCGCACCAACTACACGAAAATTCCCGCCCACACCTTCGACATCAGCCTCGACGACCTGCTCGACCCCAAAAACATCACCTTCCTGCGGGCGGTTTTCTTCAACCCGGACGCGTTGAAGCCGCGCGAGACTGTCGCCGAAGTCACCCAAGAGGCCGCGCGCCGCTTTTCCAAACTGGCCGACAACCTGCGCAAATACGGCAAAGACCCAACCCTAACCGCCCACTTTCTGATTCGCCTGCTCTTCTGCCTGTTCGCCGAAGACATCGGCCTGCTGCCCAAAAACTTCTTCCCGCAATTCTTACAAAACACCCGCCGCAACAGCCGCAATTTCGCCGAGGCCCTGCGGCAGCTCTTCCGCGCCATGCAGCATGGCGAGATGTTCGGGGCTGAGCGCGTCCTGCACTTCAACGGCGGCCTGTTCGACGACGACCATGCCCTGCAACTGGACACCGAGGGCATGGACATCTTGGGCGTTCTCAAAACCAGAACAGGCGAGCTCGATCTCGACTATCTGAAAAAGTGGGGCCAAGAACTAAAAATTGCTGACTTACTGGAACGGGCCGTAAAAAAAGCCATCTGAGACGTCCCCCATAATTGACACTAAGCGAAATCCCGCCGGGCAGCGGGATTTTTAGTTTGCTTCACCCTCTAGCCAACGCCCACAGCGCCTTGTCGATGAGATGTAGACAAGGTGAAAGAAAACGGCCCATCTGCGTTTCAGACGGGCCGTATTTTGATTCATGGCTGGGCAGGCTTATCGGTCTCCACCCGGAACCTGCGGGGCAGGCGACCTGGACGGAGCCGAAGACCCTGGCTGGGATGCGAATGGATACGGCGTGTTATCCGGCTCAACCGACAGCAGAACCGCGCGCACCGCTACACGATAAGTGTAGTCATCCAGGAAAGATGAGTAGCCTTCGCAGGTAATCAGGGTCATCCAGGCATAGCCATCCTGACGCAGCACGGACATATCGCGCGGCAAAACCAGGCGATTTTCACGCACTTCGTAAGTGTAGCGATAGCCATTGGCATACATGATGATCTTGTTGCCCCAGAACAACTGCCTGAGGTTCTGGAAGGGACCGGGGGTACCATCGGCCAAGGTGACGTGCGCTGTAACGCCCATTGTGCCAACATCGCCGGGCTGGGTGGTTCCGGCGAGATAACCAGCCTGGTTAGAGAGCCAGGTCAGGTCCCAGCCATCGTTGGAGAGCGGCACGTCGAGCATGGGCAGGCGCACGCCCAAGTCTGGAATTTCAATCCAAACACCGCTGATCGCATTGTAGGCCTTTTCAGCCGGCTGTGGCGGCAGGGCCGAGACGCGTCCAGGCGCAAAGCCGGTAGCCGGCAACACAGACGGAAGCCTGATTGTGACCGAGGAAGACACGCCATAGGTATTCAGGCCAGCATCATCCGGCGGGTCGTACCAGCGTTCGGTGGAGAACTCGTTGTAGTCGGATTGCTGAATTGGTTCGCCATCCAGGCCGGGGTCAATCGGCAGGCTGGTCCATTCCAGATTAACCGTATTGGTAACCGGGGCCGGGCCGACAAAAGTTGTCTGGAATTCAATCAACGAGGTTTCACCCAGCGGGAAGTGGTCCCAGACGAAAGTCAGGGTCGTGCGCGGCTCATCGTAGATGATGTCTGTCGGCGGCAGGCCAATGACGGAGACCGAGCCAGGAACGAAGGCCAGACCAGGCGGCAGGATGTCAGTGGCGACGACATCGAAGGCATCTGCGGTGCTTTCAGGCGTGTGGTAGATGTCGAAGGTGAAGTTAATGGTCGCGCCATAGGGAGCCACCGACGGGGAGACATCCTTGACAATGTCCATATCCGGTTCGACGATTTCGAGCGGCGGGGCAGAAGCCTGGAGTGAACCACCGTCCCAGGTCCATAGCACTGTATTGTTTAAGTTGTCAACACCATCCTGATTCCCAAGGATGTTAAGCACAACCACTTCGTAGGTGACAACCAGACGAACATCCTCCGCGCCGGAATTGCGGACATCGCCAAAGTCGAAGGTGACGCGGCGGCCCTGGTGTTCAGGGTCAAGATTGCCAGGCGGCTGAGCCGCAACGGTCGGGTTGGCCGGGTCAGCGCAGATGGGACTGAAATCAGCGGCAAAATCAGCCGGGTCAGCCTGCCCGTAGTTAGTTTCGAGCGCGCCGCCTTCGATGCTGACGCAGCGCACAAAGGCCAGACCATAATCGAGCACGTCGAGCGCTTGCAGGTTCGTCATCGTCCCCATCGCCGGGACATCAAGGCTGATTTGGTAGGTGACGATTTCGCCGATGGTGACATTGGGCGTGACGGTTGTCGGCTCATTGGTATCAAATATCAACTTGCCGGTCTCGACCGCAACCAGGTCGGTATCGTCATCTTCGTCCCGCTGGCCAGTGACGCCATCTTCGGCGACAACCAGGTTGGTGAAGATAGCACCCGGCTCGGCAATGACCTGAACGGTGAGGGTAAGCGTGATACTCTCATTCACCGCCAGACTGATGCCTGTCCAGGTGACATCACCGCCGGGGTCGCCCACATCAGGCGTAGTTGCCGGGGCAGGTGTTGCGGACTGGAAGGCGACGTCATCCGGCAAGGTATCGGTGACGGTGATGTCGGTCAGGTCGACCGAGCCGTTGTTGGTGACTTCGATGGTGTAGGTGATGACAGAACCGGGGGCGACCACCGTCAGGCCGTCATCCTTAGTGACGGTGAGCGAGGCGGGCAAATTTTCGTCCGAATCACTGTCGTTGGTATCGTCTGTGTCCCCGTAGCCAGTGGGCGGTGTTACTGTGACGATATTGGTCAGCGGGCCGCTGGCATCCGCGCGGACGGTGGCGGTGACGGTATAGGTGATGCTGCCGCCGAAGGGCAGGTCCACCGTATCGGTGAAGTCAGCCGTACTATCTACGATGCCAGATAGTGCTGGCGTTGCATACATAATTCCCAACCCGTGGCTAACAAATCTAAAATTAAAAAAAATTAGGAGATATATTTCCAA
>JAWOIR010000083.1:0-4722 GCA_046484545.1 Anaerolineales bacterium | reverse complement strand
AAACTGCGCGTGGCACTCTACTCGATGCCGCCCGAACTGAAGAGCATGAAGAACGACATCGAGAAACTGTCCGCCGAGGAAGAGCAGGCCGGTCTGGCGCGCGAATATGAACGCGCCGCCCAGAAAAAAGTCGAGCGGCTGCGTCTTGAAGACGAATACAAAGCCATGCGCGATAAATGGGAACGCGAGCACCACATCGACGAGGTGGTAGACGTGCAGGACATCGCCGAAGTCGTCCACCAATGGACGGGCATCCCGGTCACACAGATGATGGAGACAGAGTCGCAAAAACTGCTACAGATGGAAGAACGCTTACATGAGCGCATCATCGGCCAGGCGGAAGCCATTCACGCCATCAGCGACGCCATCCGCCGGGCGCGTTCCGGACTGAAAGACCCCAGCCGCCCGATTGGCTCGTTCATCTTCATCGGCCCCAGCGGCGTTGGCAAAACCGAACTGGCCAAGGCCCTGGCCTGGTTCATGTTCGACGACGAAGACGCGATGGTGCGCATTGATATGTCAGAATATCGCGAACAGCACACCGCCAGCCGCCTGTTCGGCGCGCCTCCCGGCTATGTTGGTTATGAGGAGGGCGGACAATTGACCGAGGCCGTCCGCCGCCGCCCCTACCGAGTCGTGTTGTTTGACGAGGTCGAGAAGGCCCATCCCGAAGTATGGAATTCGCTGCTGCAAATCCTCGACGATGGCCGCCTGACCGATGGGCAAGGCAACGTGGTCGATTTCCGTAATACGGTCATCATCATGACGTCCAACCTGGGCACCGAATTTGTGCGCAAGAGCGGCGCACTGGGCTTCGTGCAACGCAACGTCAGTGAGGATGAGCGCGAATCGCACGAAAAAATCGAGCGCGCCCTAAAAGGCACCTTCCGGCCTGAATTCCTGAACCGCATCGATGAAATCATCATGTTCTCGGCCCTGACGGTCGAGCAGATGGAACAGATTGTCGATTTGCAGATGGATGAAGTCCAGAGTCGGTTGGATGAGTACAGCATCACGGTCACGCTCAGCCCCGAGGCACGCACCTGGCTGGCCACACAAGGCTACGACCCGGCCTTTGGCGCGCGTCCGCTGCGACGGGCCATCCAGAAGTTTGTCGAGAGTCCGCTCTCGATGGAACTGCTTGCGGGCAAATTTACCGAAGGCGGTGCTGTCAAGGTAGGCGTGGTCGACGACAAACTGGCCTTTACCTAACCCCTGCTAAATTTCGTACAGTTCCACCAGCACCCCGCTGGTGCTTTCCGGATGAATGAACGCGTAGCGCTTGCCGTCGGCGGCGCTGCGCGGTTCTTCGTTAATCAGGCGGATACCTTTTTCCTTTAACTGCGCCATCATGCCCTCGATGTCGTCCACCTCCAGGCAAAGGTGGTGCATGCCCGGCCCGCGCTTGGACAGGTATTTCGCCAGCCCGGAATCGTCGGTGGTCGGCTGAACCAGTTCGATTTCCGCGCCCGCCACCGGCAGGAAGGCCACCTGGCTGGCCTCGGCGGGCACATCGCGCAGTTCGTGCAACTCAATTCCGAGCGCGTCGCGCCAGAAATGCAGGGATTTTTCCATATCGTCGACCACAATAGCGACGTGGTTGATGCTTGTAATTTTGGGCATAGAGTCCTCCGAATGTCTTTTATAGGGCAAGTTTTACCACAGGCGGGCTGAAGTTTCCATACCGTTTATCTCCATCAAAAGCGTGTAAAATCAACCCTATGAAAACACTCGTCCAAAATCCCATCGCTGCCTTCTTCGCCACCCTGCTCATCATTGGCCTGATTTCCCTGTTTGGCCCGCAGGAAAAATCGCTGGGTGCCAATGTGCGTATTGTCTACCTGCACGGAGCCTGGGTGCTGGTTGCGGAAGCAGCCTTTATCCTGGCCGGCATCATCGGCGCGCTGGGATTGCTATCTGGCAAAATCCCAGCCTTTGCGAAACGGCAAGCGACCCTTTATAAAGGCTCTGCCGCGCTGGGCCTTACCGGGCTGGTCTTCTGGGTCACTTACTTGCCGCTCTCGATGTGGGCCATGCAAGCCAATTGGAGCGGACTTTTCCTGGCCGAACCACGCTTCCAACTGGCGCTCACTTTTGCCGTTGTCGGCCTTCTCTTGCAAGCCAGTTTGTGGTTGTTTGGCTTGCCCTGGCTGACTGCACTGGGCAATATCGTCTTTGTCATCACCCTGCTCTACACCTTCTCGAATGCTGATTATGTCATGCATCCGCCTCCCTCGCCGATTTTCGGTTCCGGCATCTCTGCGGTTATCCTGTTCTTTATCACCCTGATTGCGCTAACCAGTCTGGCCGCTTTCTTCCTCTTCCAATTCTGGCTAAAAACACTCAAAAAATAAGGATTTAACGGCATGGAACAACAAAGTTTTTGGAAATCTCCCCTGACCATCATTTTACTGCTCGTATTTACGATTTTTTGCTGCTGTCTGGTTATTGCCATTGGCAGTTTTTACGGCTTGTATACCATCGGCTCACAGGAAAGCCAATATGAGACATTTCCCTACAGCGAGGACGACGCCACGCCCATCCCTGTAACGGTTGACCGGACCCCGGTCGAGGAAGTGCCGCTCGATACACTGGCCGTGCTGCAAAACACCATCATTCCAATCAACGACCCGCACGACCTGGCCCGGCGTCTAAAGGGGATTGAAAACATCCCCGATACTTTCCCCAGCGGCCCGTTCAGTCTGGGTGATTCAAAGCAATTCTGGGTCACGAATGTTGACAGCAATACCAATTTTCAAATCACAGCCACTGTGCGCTATGTCACCCCCAGTTCCTATTTCTGGATTCAAGATAGCGTACGCTATAACGAAAACGATTTGCAAAAACTAGCCGAAGAATTCGACCGCAAAATTTACCCGACCAACCGCGCTTTTTTCGGCTCTGAACCCAATCCTGGCGTCGACGAAGACCCACGCATCCACATCCTGTACGCCAGCGGGCTGGGGCGTTCCCTGGCCGGTTATTTCTCATCGGCAGACGCCGTCCATCCCCTCGCGCACCCGTATTCCAACGCCCATGAAATGTTCCTGCTTAATTCGGACACCATTCGCCTGAACGAGCAATTCACGTATGGTGTTCTGGCACACGAATTCCAACACATGATTCACTGGTACCAGGACCGCAACGAGACTTCCTGGCTCAACGAAGGATTCTCCGAACTGGCCGTGCTGCTCAACGATTACAACACGGGCGGTTTCGACTTCGCCTTTATCTCCAACCCCGACCTGCAACTCAACGACTGGCCCAACGACTCCAGCGCGACCACCCCGCACTATGGCGCGAGTTTCCTGTTCGCAGCCTATTTCCTTGACCGTTTTGGCGAACAGGCCACCCAATCGCTGGTGCTCCACCCCGAAAACGGCCTGGAAAGTGTAGATGTCGTCCTGCGCGAAATCAACGCCCTCGACCCGCTCACCAGCCAGCCCATCCTGGCCGACGACCTGTTTGCGGACTGGGTGATTGCCAATTACCTGGGGGATTCGCGCATTTCAGACGGACGCTACGCCTACACAATTTATTCGAACGCCCCCCAAGCCACGGCCACTGAAACCGTTAGTGATTGCCCCGCCACACTGGAAGGCCGCACCGTTAAACAATACGGCACCGATTACATCAAAATCACCTGCAAGGGCGACTTCACCCTGCGCTTTGAAGGCTCGACCCAGACCCGCCTGCTGCCCGCCGCCGCCGACGCTTATTCCGGCCAATACGCCTTCTGGTCGAACAAAGGCGACGAATCAAACATGACGCTGACCCGCGAATTCGACTTCAGCGAAGTCTCCGGCCCCATCGACATCTCCTACTACACCTGGTACGACATCGAAGACGACTACGATTACATCTACCTGGTCGCTTCAACCGACGGCGGCGAGACCTGGCAAATCCTGATAACCCCCTCCGGGACAGCAGAAAACCCATCCGGCAACTCCTATGGATGGGCTTATAACGGCAAGAGTAACGCCTGGATACGGGAAATCGTCGACCTTTCGCAATTTGCCGGCCAAAAAGTGCTGCTGCGCTTCGAGTATGTCACCGACGCCGCCGTGCATGGCGAAGGTTTTCTGTTGGACGACATCAGCATCCCGGCGATTGACTACTTCACCGACTTTGAGCAGGACGACGGCGGATGGGAGGCAGCTGGCTTTGCGCGCATCCAAAACCAACTGCCACAAACCTTCCGCCTGTCGTTAATTTACAAGGGCGACGACATCCACATCGAAAAACTCGAACTGCCCGCCGACCAGGCACTCGAAATCCCCATCAGCATCGGCAGCGATGTCAGCGAGGTCATCCTGGTCGTCAGCGGGACAACGCGCTTCACCCGCGAAGTGGGCGTCTATTCGGTGACGATACGCTAATCCAGATTTACGGCTGCGGCGCAAAGACGCCAAAATGATTGGCAACCGGTCGCTGCCGACCCCAGATGAAGTTAATCGGCGAATTCATTACCTCATACTGGCCTGTTTGCGGGTTTTGGATGACCAGCGCTGATGAACCGCCGCCATCCAGGTTGATGGCGTTATGGCCGCCATAATGAATCATCAATTCGGCCATTTCCTGCACTGTCACGCCCTGGCTATAAAAGGGCTGGCGGCCATCCACCACAATCAGGATGAGACGATTGCCGCCCCGGTCGAGGCCAATGGCTGTGCGCGGGGCAATCTGGACATCTTGCAGGTCTGGCACGGGTTCGCGGCCTTT